>DATCBF010000070.1:0-4949 GCA_036512025.1 Solirubrobacterales bacterium | reverse complement strand
GCCGACGGCATCGAGGCGCAGAGCGTCGCCGCCAACATGACCGACGAGGAGGACGTGGTCGGCGTCTTTGCCAAGCACCGCGAGGCCTACGGTCGCCTCGACGTGCTGGTCAACAATGCCGGAGTCGGGATCGGCGCGCCGATGGAGGAGATCCAGACCAAGCACCTCGACATGCAGCTCGCGGTCAACCTGCGGGCGCTGATCCTCGGCACCCGCGAGGGGCTGCCGCTCCTGCGCGAGGCCGGCGCCGAGCACGGCAAGGCGCTGATCGTCAACACCGCCTCGATCGCCGGCAAAGGCGGCCAGGCCTGGCTCTCGATCTACGCCGCAACCAAGGCCGCCGTGATCAACTTCACCCAGTCGACACACCGCGAGACCGGCGGCTCGGGGATCCAGTGCACGGCGCTGGCGCCGGGCTTCGTCGACACGCCGATGACCGAGTTCGCCAAGGGCCAGGTCCCGGCCGAGGCGATGATCCAGCCCTCCGACCTCGGTGAGGCGGTCCGCTTCCTGCTCCGCACCTCACCCAACTGCCACGTCCCTGAGATTGTCTTCACGCGGCCCGGCGAGGGTCTCGATACCCCTTAGCTTCCGGGCGTGACCCCGGCACGCCTGCGAATCCTGGTCGCCGCCTTCGGCGACGCAGGGCATGTCTTTCCGGCGATCGCCCTCGGGCGGGCGCTGGTGGGGCACGGGCACGAGGTCGTGGTCGAGACCTGGGAGGAACGGCGCCAAGCCGTCGAAGGCGCCGGGCTCGGCTTCACCGCCGCCGAGGAATACGCGATGTTCCCCCCGCCCGAGGCCGCCTCGGCCGAGGGAGACCACGCGGCCGAGGCGGCACGGGGCCTGCTGCCCCTGCTGGAGGAGATGCGCCCCCACGTCGTCGTCAGCGACATCCTCACTCTGGCGCCGGCGCTTGCCGCCGAGTTCGCCGGAGTGCCGCTGGCGACGCTGATCCCCCACATCTACCCGGTGGTCGACCCCGGCCTTCCGTTTTTCGCGATCGGGCTGCGACCGCCGCGGACGCCGGTCGGGCGGAGCATCTGGCGGGGCGGGATGAGGGCGCTGAACATTGGCCTCGAGCACGGCCGCCGCGACCTCAACCTGCAGCGTGAGAAGGTCGGCTTAAAGCCGCTGCAGCGCTTCCATGGCGGCATCAGCCCCGAACTGGCGCTGGTCACCACCTTCCCCCAGCTCGAGTACCCCCGTAACTGGCCAGTGGGGGTCGAGGTGACGGGGCCGATGACCTTCGAGCAGCCACATCCGCGGATCGAGCTGCCGCCCGGCAAAGCGCCCCTTGTCCTGATCGCCCCGAGCACCGCCCACGACTCCCGCAACCATCTGGTGCGAACGGCGCTGAAGGCGCTGGCAAACGAGCCCGTGCGGGTGGTCGCGACCACCAACAAAGTCGCGCCGCGGACCCCGATCGAGGTCCCCGCCAACGCCGTCCTCCTCGACTGGCTCAGTTACAGCCAGCTGATGCCGGCCGCCTCGCTGGTCATCTCCCACGGCGGCCACGGCACCGTCGCCCGCGCCCTCGGGGCCGGCACCCCGGTCCTGATCTGCCCGATTGTCGGCGATATGAGCGAGACGGCGATGCGGGTCGCCTGGGCCAAGGTCGGCCTCTCGGTTCCCTGGCGCCTCTGCCTGCCAGAGCCGCTGCGCTGGGCGGCGCGCCGCATCCTCCATGACCCGTCGTTCGCCGAGCGTGCGGCGGAGCTGGCGTCCTGGGGGCAGGCGCACGACGGCGCCGAGCGTGGCGCGGTGCTGGTCGAGAACCTGGCTCGGCGCGGACACACACCTGGCTGAAGCTCCGGGGGTGGGACTCGAACCCACAACAACTCGATTAACAGTCGAGTGCTCTACCGATTGAGCTACCCCGGAACGCCCGGAGGAATTTAACCGACGCGCTCGGTGCGGGCTATGCGCTCGACCAGGGCGGCACGCTCGAGGCTGAGCTTGTGGCGACGCTCGGAGTCGCCCTGCTCTCCGGCCGAGGCGATCTGGGCCTCGAGGCGACGCTGCTCGAGCAGCAGGTAGATGTGCTCCATCGACTCGGTCGAGGCAGGCTCACCATGGGCGATCATCACCAGTTCGGCGATCACGCCGGCCAGCTCGTCGTCGTCATGCGGCAGGTTGGAGGCGGCGTCCTCGGGATGCTGCCGCAGCCAGGCAAGGGCGCGGGCGCCGGTCGCGGAGAGGTGATCGTCGCCGAGGCGGTCGAGGTAGTCCTTGCCCTCTTTCGGCATCGCGATGCACATCGCCAGCAACGCCCGCTCGCGGCGTTCGCGCGAAGTCAGCTCCGCGGCGGGGCGACGAGATGTGGCCTGGGGGGCGCCACGGACGGGATCAGGCGCTGACCCGCCGCTGGTCGGGCGCGCCGCCACCAGCCGGCCCATCACCATCGCCGGCTCCAGGTCGAGCCGCTCGGCAACCCGTCGCACGAGGTCGTCCCGGCTCGCCGTCTCCCCCATCCCGGCCAGAACCGGCGCCACCTCGGTCAGCGCCCGGTCCCGCTCGGCCGGCGAGCCGACATCCGTCGCGTCGAGCACCAGGCCCACCTGGAAGGCCGCCAGCTCAACTGCGCTGTCGAGCAGCGCCCGGAAGCGCTCGGCGCCGCCCTCCGCCGCCACCATCTCTGCGGGGTCGACACCCGCCGGCATCGCCGCCACCCGCAACCGCATCTTGCGCCCGGCCGCTACTCGCTGCGCCCGCAGCATCGCCTCCTGGCCGGCCGAGTCGGCGTCGAGCGCCAGCACCACCTCCTCGACCATGCCCGAGAGCGCCGCCACCTGCTCCTCGGTGATCGCCGTCCCCATCACGGCCACGGTCTCCTCGACTCCGGCCTGATGCAGCGCCAGGACGTCGGTGTAGCCCTCGACCACGACCGCCCGGCCCGCCTTGGCGATCGCCGCTTTGGCCATGTCGATGCCGTAGAGGATGTGGCTCTTGTGGAAGAAGTCGGTCTCGGCGGTGTTGACGTACTTGGCGCCCTGGTCGGAGCGCATCGCCCGGCCGCCGAAGCCGAGCACGCGGCCGCGGCGGTCGCGGATCGGGAACATGATTCGCGAGCGGAAGCGGTCGTACTCGCCCCCTCCCCGTCCGCGCTGGACCAGCCCGACGCCGCGCATCTCGTTGACGTTAAAGCCGGCCTGCTGCCCACGCACCAGCACCTTGTCCCAGGCGCTCGGCGCGTAGCCGACCCCGAATGCCCGCAGCACTTCCTCTCCCAGCCCGCGCTCGGCCATGTACTCGCGCGCCTTCGCGGCCTCCTTCGCGTCCCAGAGGAAGGCGCCGTAGAAGGCGGCGGTGCGATCGAGCAGCTGCTCCAGCCGGCGGCGCTGCTGACGGCGCGCCTCCGCCCGCGGGTCCTCTTTCTCCCGCTCCAGCTCGACCCCGTAGCGGTCGGCGAGCAACTCGACCGCCTCGGCGAACCCCAGCCCCTCCTTCTCCTCGATGAACTTGATCACGTCGCCTCCGACCCCGCAGCCAAAGCAGTGGTAGAGCTTCTCCTGCGGGTCGACCGAGAACGACGGCGTCCGCTCTTCGTGGAAGGGGCAGAGCCCGACCATGCGAGCGCCCTGACGGCGCAGGTCGGTGTGGGCGTTGACGACCTCGACGATGTCGGCGGTCTGCTTGACCCGCTCGAGGCTCTCGGGAGAAATCAGTGCCATCGGCTCACCGTAGCGACCGGCGCAAGCCCACTAGAAGCGGCCGCTCTCCGGTATCGCTAAATCCGTGAAACGGGCGATGCAATAACGGTCGGTCATCCCCGCCACGTAGTCGGCGACTCGCTGACACTCACTTGCTCCGGGCTCCCACTCCGGCACCTCGCCGGGGTGTTCGACGTAGTGGTCGAAGAGGCCGCGCAGGGTTCGGTGCACCCGGTTGTTCTCGGCCTTTGCCGCCGGCCCCAGGTAGACCCGGTCGAACATGAACTTGCGCAGCCGCAGCATCGCCCCGCCGATCTCGCGACTCTGGACGATGTCATTGCTATCGGCTGAGTTCTCGACGATGTCGCGGACCAGGGTGTCGATCCGCTTCGAGCCGGTCGGGCCCAGTAGCTCGATCTCGGCTGTCGGCAGGTCGGAGTGCTCGAGGATCCCCGCCCGCAGCGCATCATCGATGTCGTGGTTGATGTAGGCGACGCGGTCGACCAGCTTCACGATCCGCCCCTCCAGCGTGCCGGGTTTGGTCGAGCCGGTGTGGTTGAGGATGCCGTCGCGGACCTGTTCGGTCAGGTTCAGGCCCTGGCCGTCGCGCTCCAGCACGTCGACCACCCGCAGCGAGTGGACGTTGTGCTTGAACTCGCCGTCGCAGCGCTCGCGCAGGGCCGCGTCGAGCACCTCCTCGCCGGTATGGCCGAAGGGGGGGTGGCCAAGGTCATGCCCGAGCCCGATCGCCTCGGTCAGGTCCTCGTTGAGGCCGAGCGCGCGGGCGACGGTGCGGGCGATCCCGCAGGCCTCCAGCGTATGGGTGAGACGGGTCCGGTAGTGGTCGCCCTCGGGGGCGATGAAGACCTGCGTCTTGTGCTTGAGGCGGCGGAACGCCTTGGAGTGGATGATCCGGTCACGATCGCGCTGAAATGGCGTCCGGACCGGGCTGTCTGGCTCCTCGACGGCGCGCTGGGCCGGGTAGGAGCGCGCGGCGCGCTCAGAGAGAAACTCGGCCTCCCAGGCCTCAACTCGATCCTGCAGGGTGGCGGTGGCGGGCACCCGACGATTCTAGGGCGACGGCCCCGGGCCATCGCCCCAGTGGCCGATCACCGATTTGGGGAGACATAGGCCCGTCGGTGGGCTAGGAGGGATTAGCGAAACCCCCGCCCACGCCTGGCGGCGGCGGACACGGCGCGGCGCGGCGTCCTCAGTCGGCCGAATAGCGCTGCTATTCGGCCTCCCTGCGTCCTTGCCCCGCTTGGTCCGGCGCTCACCAGCCGCAGACGCGAGTTT
>DATCBF010000069.1:0-4259 GCA_036512025.1 Solirubrobacterales bacterium | reverse complement strand
ATCGGCCGGTAGGCGCCTGCCGAGGGCGGCGCGTCGGGGTCGGTCAGCGCCCGCACGGCAAAGAAGGCCGCCGATTTGGTGACCGAGAGCGGGCAGTTCAGGTTGCCCTCGATCTGGCGGTCGGTGCCGCTGAAGTCGAGCATCAGGGAGTCGCCCTCGATTGTCGCCGCGACTCGCAGGGTGACGTCGCGCGGCTCGCCCCACCCGTCGTCTTCAAGCGTGTCCACGGCCGAGTAGGCCCCGTCGGGCAAAGCGGCGAGGGCGGCACGGGTGCGGCGCTCGGCGTAGGCGAGGATCTCCTCGATCCCGGCCTGCAGCCGCTCGGCGCCGCCGATCGAGCCGGCCAGCTCGATCAGTCGAACGGCGCCGATCCGGTTGGCGGCGCCCTGGGCGCGCAGGTCGGCGATGCGCTCGGCGGGCGAGCGCATCCGCTCCGCCAGCTCGCCCAGCGTCCGCTCGTCGGCGCGGGTGGGCGGGATCACGATTCCCTCTTCCTCGAGCCGGGTCGAGTGGGCGGGCATGCCGCCCGGGGTGGGGCCGCCGACATCGGCGTGGTGGGCGCGGCTGGCGGCGAAGCCGAGCAGCCTCGAGCCGGAGAAGACCGGCTCGATCAAGGTGATGTCAGGCAGGTGGGTGCCGCCTTTGTAGGGGTCGTTGAGGATCCATGAGTCGCCCGGCCGGTGGTCGCGATCGAGCACCGCGGCAACCGCCTCGGGCATCGAGCCGAGGTGGACCGGGATGTGCTCGGCCTGCATCGCCATCTCTCCCTTGGCGTCGAAGAGGGCGGTCGAGCAATCGCGACGCTCCTTGATGTTGGCCGAGTGCGAGGCGCGGATCAGGACCGCGCCCATCTCTTCGCAGGCGGCCCGCAGCGCCCCGGTGAGCACCTGGAGCCCGATCGGGTCGAGCTCGCTCACTGGACCGCCTCCGCCCTGATCGTGCCGGCCTTGTCGACCTCGGCCAGCCAGCTCGGCGGCAGCACCAGGGTCGCCTCGGGCAGCTCGAAGATCGCCGGGCCCTCTGTCCGGGCGCCGGCGGCGGGCTCGCCACGCAGGATGCGTGCATCGACCCAGGCGCCGTCGAAGCGGGCGCGGCGACTGCCCTCGTCCAGGTCCGCGCTCGTCGCCGCCGACGGCTGTAGCCGCGGTCCAGGCACGACCATCGCCACCCGGATGTCGACCAGCTCGATTTCTCCTCCGTTTTCGCGGTAGCCGTAGCGCTCCTCGTGGGCCGCCGCAAAGCGCTCGGCCAGGTCGGCTGGATCGGGATCGAGCGCTCCGGCCACGGTCAGCTCGAAGGCCTGGCCGCGGTAGCGCATCTCGTATGAGGCCTCCGCCTTGGCGTCGCTCAGGCCGCGCCCGGCGTGGCCGACCAGATCTTCAACCTCGTGCGCGATCCGCTCCGCGCTCAGATCCTCACCGCTCAGCATCACCGTGCGGGCGGTGTCGCGGCGGCGCTCGGAGGCGCAGAGGCCAAGCGCGGAGAGGACGCCGCCTGCCCGTGGGCAGAGGATCGTCTCGACTCCGAGCTCGGCGGCGATCGCCGCCGCGTGCATCGGCCCCGCCCCGCCGAATGGCATCAGCGCGAAGCGCCGGGGATCGATGCCGCGCTCGATCGTGACCACGCGCATCGCCCTGACCATCTCCAGGTTGGCGATGCGGATGATCCCCTCGGCAGCTTCCAGCTCGTCGAGGCCCAGCGATCGGGCGAGCTCGCCGACCGCGGTTCGGGCCGCATCGAAATCGAGCGTCACACCGCCGGCAAGCCGGGAGTCGATGGCGAGGTAGCCGAGCAACAGGGCGGCGTCGGTGACCGTGGGCTCGGCGCCGCCGCGCCCGTAACAAGCCGGCCCGGGGTCCGCCCCGGCCGAGCGCGGGCCGACCCGCAGCGCTCCGCCGGGGTCGCGCCAACCGATCGAGCCGCCGCCGGCGCCGACGGTGTGGACGTCGACCATCGGCAGCTGAATGACGCGCCCGCCGATCCGGCGGGAATCGGTTCGGCGCACCTCGCCGTCCTCCACCACGCAGACATCGCAGGAGGTTCCGCCCATGTCGAAGCCGAGCACGTTGCCGTCGCCGGAGAGGCGAGCGAGGAGGCCGGCCCCGATGGCGCCCCCCGCGGGGCCGGAAAGGACGCTCCAGGCGCCGGCCCGCGCCGCGTCGCCGGCCTCGGCGACGCCGCCGGAAGACTGCATGACGAGAGGAGTAGGCAGGCCGGCGCCCGTCGCGGCCTCGCTCAGCCGGGTCAGATAGCGGCCGAGCAGCGGCGACAGGTAGGCGTCGATCGCGGTGGTCGAGCAGCGCTCGAACTCTCGGAAGCGCGGCAGGACCTCGTGCGATGCCGAGACGTGGATGCCGGGAAGCGCTTGGCGCAAGTAAGCGGCGATCTCTCGCTCATGGCCGGGGTCGAGATAGGAGAAGAGCAGACAGATAGCGACAGATTCGGCTTCGGACTCCCGCAGCAGCCCTGCCAGTCGCCGTGGCTCGCCGGCCCCGAGGGGTTCGACGACGCCCTCGGGGCCGGTCCTCTCCGTGGCCTCGAAGCGAAGCTCTCGCTCGATCAGCGGCGAGGGCTTGGGGGCGCAGAGGCGATAGAGGTCAGGCCGATCCTGGCGGCCGATCTCGAGCAGGTCGGCAAAGCCCCGGGTCGCGATCAGCGCTGTCTTTGCCCCGCGTTCCTCCAGTAGCGCGTTGGTTCCGACCGTCATCCCGTGGGCGAATGACTCGACCTTGGCCGGAGCCGCTCCGGAGCGCTCGAGCACCGCTTCGATCGCCGCCATCACCCCGGCCGACTCGTCGCCGGGGGTGGTCGGGGACTTCGCCGTGTGGATCGCGGCGCCGTCGTAAAGAACGGCGTCGGTAAAGGTCCCGCCTACGTCAACTCCGAGCAGCACGGGTTGAAGCTAGCCGAGATCGCCGGGATGACCTAGCGCCACTGCTCGCGGCGGATCCCTCCGTCCGGGCCGAGCACGAAGTGGGTGCCGTCGAGCTCTGGGTCGATTCCGGGAAAGTCGGTCCGCAGGTGGCCTCCGCGCGACTCCTCTCGCTCCAGGGCGGCGGTGGCGATCGCACGGGCGAGTGGGTACGGGTCGGCCGTTAGCTCGGCCAGCCGCTCCGGGCGTCGCAACGGCCCCGCCAGACGCCAGACCGCCTCGCGGGTCGCGCTCTGCGGGGGGTCGAAGCGCCAGTCGGGCAGAGGCGGCCGCTGCGGTTGCGGTGTCTCCCGCAGGGCGGCCGCCGCGGCACGGCCGCCGAAGACGAAACACTCGCTGAGCGAGTTCGAGGCAAGGCGGTTGGCTCCGTGGAGGCCGGTGCATGAGCACTCGCCGACGGCGTAGAGCCCGGGCAGCGATGAACGTCCTTCGAGGTCGACGGCGATACCGCCCATCACGTAGTGGGCGGCCGGTGAGACCGGCACCGGTTCTACGCCGGCGTCGAATCCCGCCTCGGCGAGCGAGCTGAAGATGTTCGGGAAATGGGCCGGCTCAATGCCGCGCAGGTCGAGCTCCACGTGAGTGGTGCCGTCGGCCTCGAGCCGGTCGAGCATCGCCGCGGTCACCGCGTCGCGTGGAGCCAGCTCGTCGGTGAACTGACGCCCGGCGGCATCGAGCAGCTTGGCGCCGTCGCCGCGGACGGCCTCGGTGATGAGGAGGCCGTCGAAGCGGGTCCCAGGCAACGCCAGCGCGGTCGGGTGGAACTGGCAGAACTCTAGATCGGCGAGATCGGCGCCCGCCGCGCCTGCCAGCACCGGGCCGGCGCCGATCGCGCCCCAGGGATTGGTGGTGCGCTGCCAGAGCGCGGCGGCGCCTCCCGTCGCCAGCACCGTCGCCCCGGCGGCGATCGGCCCCTTGTCGGTGACGAGGCCGTGACAGCGGTCGCCATCGGCCCAGAGCGCCAGCGCCGAGGTCTTCTCGCGAACCTCGATCCGCGACTCGGCGGCGACCATCGCGGCGAGCTTGGAGGTGATCTCGTGCCCGGTCTGGCTTCCCCCCGAGTGGATGATGCGGCGACGGGTGTGGCCGCCCTCGAGGCCGAGCGCGAGCTCGCCGTCGGGGTCGAGATCGAAGACCACCCCGCGTGAGCGCAGCTCGCGGACGGCGTCGGGCGCCTCCTCGACGAGGACCTGCACGGCGTCCGGCCGGCAGAGCCCGCGCCCGGCGGCAATCGTGTCGGCGGCGTGCTGCTGGGGAGAGTCGCCGGGCTCCAGCGCCGCGGCGAGGCCTCCCTGGGCCCAGAAGCTGGCGCTCTGGGTCAGCGGGG
>DATCBF010000068.1:0-11890 GCA_036512025.1 Solirubrobacterales bacterium | reverse complement strand
AGAGCGCGGCTTCGCCGCGCGATAGACAGATTGCATTTCGCGGCCTACGGCCACATTCGCCCGCAGGGCGGCCAGGCCCGTCCCTAGCAGCGCCCCCGAATTACGCAAGCTTCAAAGGAAAGGGCTGAGCAGAAAGCTTCTTTGCTTCAGGGGCCGCTTAAAAGCTCAGGCGTGCTTCGAGAGCGGATGGCGGGTGGGCCTCTGCGGGAATGTCGCGAAGCGGCGGCAATGCAATCCGGTGAATGCGCGGCGCAGCCGCGCACCTCATCCCACCATGCGCGAAGCGCATGGTGGTCAATTCCCGCAGAGGCCCACCCGCCATCCACGCCCCAAGCGGCTGTCAGGCGATCCCGGCGCGGGTTTTCTGGCGGGCTGCCTTCTGCCGCGAGTTCTTGTCGAGGATGACCTTGCGCAGGCGGACCGAGTCCGGCGTCACTTCGACGCACTCGTCGTCGCGCAGGAACTCGAGCGCGTTCTCCAGCGAGAGCCTGGTCGCCGGGGTGAGGCGGACGAGGATGTCGGCGCTGGCGGCGCGGACGTTGGTCTGGTGCTTCTCCTTGATCGCGTTGACGTCGAGATCCTCTGCGCGGGCGTTCTCGCCGACGATCATCCCCTCGTAGACCTCCTCGCCGGGGCCGATGAAGAGGGTGCCGCGGTCCTGCAGGTTGAAGAGGGCGTTGCTGGCGGTCTTGCCGCGACGGTCGGCGACCAGGGCGCCGGTGGAGCGGGTCAGGAGGTCTCCGGCCCAGGGCTCCCAGCGGTCGAAGACGTGGTGCATGATCCCGGTGCCGCGGGTCTCGGTCAGAAATTCGGTGCGAAAGCCAATCAGCCCTCGGGCCGGGACCAAGTATTCCATCCGCACCCATCCGGTCGAGTGGTTGACCATGTGCTCGAGCCGGCCCTTGCGCTGAGCCAGCAGCTGGGTGATCGCGCCGACGTGATCCTCGGGGGCATCGATCGCCAGCCGCTCGACCGGCTCGTGGACCTTGCCGTCGACCTCGCGGGTAAGGACTCGCGGCTGGCCGGCGGTCAGCTCGAAGCCGTCGCGGCGCATCAGCTCGAGGAGGACGACCAGCTGCAGCTCGCCACGGCCCTGCACCTCCCAGGAGTCAGGCCGCTCGGTGTCGAGCACCCGGATCGAGACGTTGCCGACCAGCTCGGCGTCGAGGCGGTCGCGGACCTGGCGCGCGGTCAGCTTGCTGCCCTCGGTCCCGGCCAGCGGCGAGGTATTGATGCCGAGGACGATCGAGAGCGAGGGCTCGTCGACGGTGATCACCGGCAGCGGCCGCGGGTCGGCCGGGTCGGCCAGGGTCTCGCCGATCGTGATCTCTTCCATGCCGGCGACGGCGATGATTTCTCCCGGCCCCGCCTCCTTGGCGGTGACCCGCTCCAGGGCCTCGGTGATGTAGAGCTCGGAGACGTTGGAGCGGGTGATGGTGCCGTCGGCATGACACCAGGCAATCGGCTGGCCGGCGCGGATCGTGCCGTTGTGGACGCGACAGAGGGCGAGGCGGCCGACGTAGGGAGAGGCATCGAGGTTGGTGACGTGGACCTGCAGGGGGGCGTCGGGGTCGTACTCGGGAGCGGGGATCTTCTCCAGGATCAGCTCCATCAGCGGTTTCAGGTCGGTCCCCTCGGCGCCTTCCTCGAGCTCGGCCCAGCCGGCTTTGGCGTTGGTGTAGACGATCGGGAAGTCGATCTGGTCGGAGTCGGCGTCGAGGTCGAGGAAGAGCTCGTAGACCTCGTCGACGACCTCGGCGATGCGGGCGTCGGGGCGATCGACCTTGTTGATGACGAGGATCACCGGCAGCTTCGCCTCCAGCGCCTTGCGCAGGACGAAGCGGGTCTGGGGGAGGGGCCCCTCGGAGGCGTCGACCAGCAGCAGCACCCCGTCGACCATCGTCAGCCCGCGCTCAACCTCACCGCCGAAGTCGGCGTGGCCGGGGGTGTCGACGATGTTGAGCTTGACCCCGTGGTAGTCGACCGCGGTGTTCTTGGCGAGGATCGTGATCCCCTTCTCGCGCTCGAGGTCCATCGAGTCCATCACCCGGTCGGCGACGTCCTGGCCTTTGCGGAAAGCGCCGGACTGCCAGAGCATGGCGTCGACCAGGGTCGTCTTGCCGTGGTCGACGTGGGCGACGATCGCAATGTTGCGGAGATCTTCTCGGAGGGCCATCTGGGCGCGCAATGCTACGGTGCGGAGGTCGGATGCCGCTGTGGCGTCCTTGAGGTTCCGTCTCTCGCTGCGCTTCTGAGCGTCTTCGGGGTTACAGGATCTCCCCGCAACACTCACATAGGAGTCAGCAAAATATGTCGCAGTCCTTCGCCGATCTCGGCGTGTCTAAACCCGTGGTGCGCGCTCTCGCCGCACGCGGCATTGAGAATCCTTTTGCCGTCCAGCGGCTCGTCATCGACGACGTGCTCCACGGCCACGATGTCCTTGTCCAGTCGCCGACCGGGTCGGGCAAGACGCTCGCCTTCGGGGTGCCGTTGGTCGACATCGTCAAGGCCGATGCCCGCCGCCCGGCGGCGCTGATCCTGGCCCCGACCCGCGAGCTCGCCAGCCAGATCGTCGACGAGTTGCAGTCGATCGCGGCCAGCCGCAGCCTCAACATCGCCGCCGTCTACGGTGGCGTCGGCTTCGGCCCCCAGATCAAACGCGCCCAGCGCGCCCACATCCTCGTCGCCACCCCCGGTCGCCTCGAGGACCTGCTTCAGCGCCGAGCATTCAAGCTGGATCAGGTGCAGGCGCTGGTCCTGGACGAGGCCGACCGCATGCTCGACATGGGCTTCAAGCCCGCCGTCGACCGGATCGTCGCCCAGACCTCCGACGATCGCCAGACCCTCTTCTTCTCGGCGACCCTGGAGGGAGCGATCGGCAAGATCGCCGCCGCCTACACCTTCAAACCGCGCCGTCATGTGCACGCCCCGAAAGTCGAGAAGAGCGCCGCGATCAGCCATCGCTTCGTCCACGTCGATTCCCAGAGCGCGAAGCTGCCGGCCTTGGTCGGCGCCCTGCGGGACGGCGACCGCGGCCGCACCCTGGTCTTCGTCCGCACCAAGCGTGGGGCGGACCGGCTGGTCAAACGGCTCGGCGCCAAGGACCTGCGCGCGGTCGCGATGCACGGCGACAAGTCGCAGTCCCAGCGCGAAAAGGCGCTGGCCCGCTTCGAGCGTGGAGATGTCGACACCCTGGTCGCGACCGACGTCGCCGCTCGCGGCATCGACGTCGCCGACGTCACCCACGTGATCAACTTCGACGTCCCCGAGGATCGTGATGCCTACGTGCACCGGATCGGCCGCACCGGCCGCGCCGGCGCCACTGGCGCGGGGATCAGCTTTGTGCTGGCAGACCAGGCGCGCGACATGCGCCGGATTGCCAGAGACCTTGGACTAGACCGCGAGTACGACCGGGATCGCTCCCGGAACTAGCCCCAGAAACGACGAAGCCCGCCAAAGTGGCGGGCTTCGTCAACAGCTAAGAGCGGTGCGCGTCTACGACGTCTGCTGAACGCTCGCCGCGGCCGGACCTTTAGGCCCGTCCTCGGACTCATAGCTCACCTTGGCACCCTCGGCCAGGGACTTGAAGCCCTCACCGATGATGGCGCTGTGATGAACAAAAACGTCCTTCGAGCCGTCGTCGGGTGTGATGAACCCGTAGCCCTTGTCGTCGCTGAACCACTTGACTGTTCCCGTAGGCATGAATTGCCTCCACTTAAATGTGCTGCGAACGCGGAGGATGCGGGAAAGCAACGACCTGCGAGCGCTAGACACGACTTTGCCGGAAATTCGATCCGGCCTAACGCTGGCACCGTAGCAGGGTCCACCCAGGCCGCGTTGCCCTCTCGTGGCCTCCTTTTACCCGGTTGCAGGGCCGTCCGGATCTCGATCTAGCTTGGTCTGGTGCAGGTCTTCGATCAAATTGACCGCGATGCGATCGCGGGACTGCTGAAACGCGATGAGTACTTCTGGCTCGACCTGACGGCCCCGAGCGAAGATGACTTCGCCACGCTCAAAGAGCTGTTCGACTTCCATCCGCTTGCCCTCGAGGATGCCCGCAAGCAGGGACAGCGCCCGAAGCTGGACGATTTCGGCTCCCATATGTTCCTCGTCTTCTATGGGGCCGAGGAGCGCGGGGAAGGTGAGTTCGCGATGCTTGAGGTTCACGTCTTCCTTAGCGGCGGCTTCATCGTCACCACCCACCGCGATCCCTGTCAGGAGCTGGTCGACATCCGCGAGCGACTGACGCGGCAGCCGCCCCGCTCGGAGCAGTTCGTCATCTACCGCGTGATCGACGGCCTCACCGACACCTTCTTCCCCGTCCTCGACCACCTGGACCAGCGGATCGAGCGGCTCGATGCCGAAATCTTCGAAAGCGCCAGCGAGGAGCATCTGAGGGACATCGGCAACCTGCGTCGCCTGCTGGTCGACCTGCGCCGGGTCGTCACCCCGCAGCGTGACCTGCTCGCCCAGCGGATGGACGACATCCTCGAAATCCCCGGCCTCGAAGTCGACTCGCGCAACTACTTCCGCGATGTCTACGACCACCTGATCCGCATCTCCGACCAGATCGACGCCTACCGCGACCTCCTCGCCGGCTCGCGTGACGCATACCTCTCCGTCGTCTCCAACCGCCTCAACCAGATCACCAAGCAGCTGACGGTGATGGCGACGATCTTCCTGCCGCTCTCCTTCGTGGTCGGCTTCTTCGGCCAGAACTTCAAGTGGCTGGTCGTCAATATCCAGTCGCCGGGAGCGTTCTTCGTCCTCGGCATCGGCAGCCTCGTCGTCTCGGTGATCGCGCTGCTGGTCTGGTTCAGGCGTAACGACTACATCTAGCCTCGGTGGCCGCTCGCAATACTGTCCTCGCGGGTTGAGGATTCGCATGCGTGGTCGATAGGTGACTGAGATGACGTTCGAGAAAGAGCTCCGCCCCCGGTTGGCGCGATCTGCGCTTGTCACGGTCGTGGCCGCCTGCGCGCTCGCGGCTCTCCCGCCTGCGGCGGTCGCAAGCGATGCCGGCGACGGCGCCCTCTCTCCACGGCTGACCGAGCTGTCGCAGCCGGCGCTCAGCACCGCCACGCCGGCCGCGCAGGCCAAGTCCTTGGGCCTCGCCTCCTCCGGTCCCGGCAGCCTCCTGCGCCGCGGCAACCGCGTCATCGTCGAGGCTCGCTTCGAGGAAGGCGCCGACAGCAGCCTCGATGCGCTTCGCGAAGCGGGGGCGCAGGTGATCAGCGCCAGCCGCCGCTACCAGACGGTCACGGTTGCGGCAACGCCCGCCTCGCTGGCTGAGATCGGCGAAGTCGCCGGAGTCCAGGGAGTGAGCGAGGACCTGGCCCCGCTCGTCTCCGCGGAGGGGCCGCTTGCGGCCACCTCGACGATGAGCGCCTGTGCCGGCGGCTTTGGCGCGGCGACCTCGGAGGGAGACCTGCAGCTGAACGCGATGAAAGCGCGGACCGAATTCGGGGTCGACGGCAGCGGCGTCACCGTCGGGATCCTCTCCGACTCCTTCAACAAGGACGTCACTGCGCCGACCACCGCCGCCGAAGACGTCGCCTCGGGCGACCTGCCGGGCCCCGGCAACCCATGTGGGCAGACGAGCTCGGTCAACGTCATCAGCGACCCGAGCGCGGCCGTCGATCCCGAGCCGACCGACGAGGGCCGGGGGATGGCCCAGATCGTCCACGATCTCGCCCCGGGCGCCTCGCTCGCCTTCGCCACCGCCTATCCGAACGAAGCCACCTTTGCCGCCAACATCGCGGCCCTCGCCAATGCCGGCGCCAAGGTGATCGTCGACGACATCAGCTATTTCGACGAGCCCTTCTTCCAGGAAGGGCCGGTCGGCGTTGCTGTCAGCGAAGCGACGGCAAAAGGCGTCGCCTACTTCTCCGCCGCCGGCAACAACAACCTGATCGATTCCGGCGGCCACAACATCAGCTCCTGGGAAGCGCCGGCATTCCGCGACTCCGGCAGCTGCCCGACCGCGCTGGCTGCCCTCTCGGCTGAAGTCGAAGAGGAAGAAGAAGATGAAGGCCTGCCTCCCCAGGGCCTGCATCCCTCTCACTGCATGGACTTCAACCCGGGCGCCGGCAGCGACAAGACATTTGGGATCACGGTCTCGGCCGGCGCCACCCTGACCCTCGATCTGCAGTGGGCAGAACCGTGGAACGGCGTCACCACCGACCTCGACGCCTTTCTGTTTGAAACCGGGGGCCCGCCGGTTGCCAGCATCGACGACAACATCTTCGGCAGCAAGAAGCCGGTCGAGATATTCCAGTGGGAAAACACGACCGGCGCCGCCAGGACCGTGCAGTTGGTGATCAATAAGTTCACCGGGGGGAATCCCCGTCTCAAATTCGCCCTGCTCGAGAACGGTGGCGGGGTGACCGCGACCGAGTATCCGACGTCCAAAGAAGGCGACGTCGTCGGGCCGACGATCTTCGGCCACAACGGTGGCGCCGAGACGATGAGCGTGGGCGCGATTCGCTTCAACACCAACTCGTCGCCGGAGAACTTTTCCTCGCGGGGGCCGGAGACTCACTACTTCGGGCCGGTGACCGGCGCCTCGGCGGCGCCGGCGATCTCGCCTGAAGCCGTCCACAAACCCGACCTGCTCGCAACCGATGGCGGCGCCGACACCTTCTTCGGCTCCTGCGTCTCCGGTGCCTGGCGGTTCTTCGGCACCTCCGCCGCGGCTCCGCACGCTGCCGCGGTGGCGGCCCTGGAGCTGGACGAGGCGCCCGGCGCCACGGTCGCCCAGCTCGAGCAGGCCCAGGTCAATACCGCGACCAAAGTCGGCGCCTTCCCGCTCGACGCGGCCGGCGCCGGCCTCTTAAACGCGTCGGCGGCGCTGGGTCAGTTGCATGGCTCCAATCCGGGCGGCGGAGTGGCCACCGGGCCGGGGTTCGCCTCGCCGGCCTGCCCGCCCGCGGCAAAGTCGGCCCCGGCGCCGTTGGCGCCGACCACGCCGATCTCCTCGACTGGCCCCGGCGCCCCGTCGACCAGCTTCGCGCTGCGTCCTCACCGGGTCGTGCGAACCAATGGCAGCGCGGCCTTCGTCTCTTTCCGTTTTCGCTCAGATCAGGCCGGCTCTTTCTCCTGTGGCATCGACGCCGACCCCCTCCGCCACTGTCACCGCAAACTTGCCCGTTGGTTCAAGCTCGGCCCCCACACCGTGCGGGTCGTAGCCCGCAACTCCGAGGGTGAGGTCGATCCGACCCCCGCTGTATTTCACTTCACGGTCAAGCGGGCGGGTTAGCCGCCGGAGGGAGCGCGGGCTGCCTGGCGCCGCACGACCCAGTTCCCGATCAGCAGCAGGGCGAGGAGCGCCGCGGCGCTGCCGATCGCGAGCGGATCGGTCAGGCTCAGGCCCTCCAGCCGGGTGCCGAAGTAGACGGCGAGCGCGGTGATCGGCATGTAGCCGACCACGGTGGTCCAGGCGAAGCGCCAGATCGGCACCCTGGCGGCGCCGGCGGCGTAACAGACGAGGCTGAAGGGGACGATCGGGATCAGGCGCACCGCGATCAGCAGGGTGACGCCGCCGCGCTCGATCATCGCCTCCACCCGCTCGAAGCGGCCCGCTCCCAGCCAGCGGTCGAGCAGCGGCCGCGCCACCGAAGTTCCGAGCGCGTAACAAACCATCGCCGAGAGCATCCAGGCGACGGTTACCAGCGCCAGGGCGGGAAAGAACCCGTAGGCAAAGCCGGCGGCCGCGTCGACGATCTCGGCCGGATAGAAGACGACCGTGTGGATCAGGGCGAGGGCGATGATCAGCAGCGGCCCCCAGACGCCGAGGCTGTCGATCTGTCTGCGGACCTCGGTGGTGTCGCCATGGATCGCCGCGACGACGGCATCGTGAAGTGGCGGGACGACGAAGACGAGAACCGCCAGGAGCCCGATCCCGGTCAGGGTGATCGCGATCTCCGCCCACGGTGGGCTCGCGTCTGAGCGGCTCTTCACGCAAGGAGTATGTCTTCGCGCGATCGCGCGAGCGATCAGCCGCGCAGCCGCTCGGCGAGCCCCGAGTTGCGGCCGCCGCCGCCGTCACGGCTCACCGCCATCGTCAGCGCCGCCCGGTCGCCGACCAGCACGCAGCCATTGCGGGCGCGGGTGATCGCGGTGTAGAGGAGGGGCCGGGTCAGCATCCGCGCGTGGGAGCGATGGCAGACGCCGATCACCACCGGCACCTCGCAGCCCTGCGCCTTGTGGACCGAGATCGCGTAGGCGAGGCGCAGCGTCGCCGTCTCGCCGTAGGGGATGACGAGGGTGCCACCGTCGTCGGTGTCGACGACTATCGCCTCTTCGTCGGGGTCGTCGGAGCGCAGGAAGACGATCGAGCCGTTCATCAGCCCCAGCTCGTGGGAGTTGCGGGTCTGGATCAGGCGGTCGCCGATCCGGAAGCGCTCGTTCAGCGCCTTCTTGCCGTTGGCGTTCAGCCGTGCCTGCAGGCGCTCGTTGAGAGCGTCGATCCCGACTGCGCCTTTGTACATCGGCGCCAGCACCTGCACGTCGCGGATCGGGTCGAGCTCATAGCGTTTCGGCACCCGCTCGGCGACGACCTCGACCACCGTCTCCAGGGCGCGCTCGGGGCTGGGGCGGTCGATGAAGAAGAAGTCGTGGTCCTGGCCGTCCTCGGGCTGCAGGTGCGGCGGCCGGCCCTGGTTGATCTCGTGGGCGGCGGTCGTGATCATCGAGCGCGCCGCCTGGCGGAAGATGTGGCTGAGGCGGACCACGGGCGCCACCTCGGAGGCGATCAGGTCCTCGAAGGGTTTGCCGGCGCCGATCGGCGGCAACTGGTCGGCATCGCCGACAAGGACGATGTGGGTCGACTCGGCCAGCCCCCCCAGCAGCACCTCGATCAGGCGAAGGTTGAGCATCGAGGACTCGTCGACGATGACGAGGTCGACCGGCAGGGGATGGCCGGGCTTGAAGCCGGGCTCGCGGCCCGGCGACCACTCGAGCATGCGATGAATCGTCTGCGCCTCGTGGCCGGTCGCCTCCTCGAGCCGGCGTGCGGCTCGCCCGGTCGGGGCGCAGAGGGCGATCGAGGCATTGGCTGCCCTCGCCTCGGAGACGATCGCACGGGTGCAGACCGTCTTGCCGACGCCGGGGCCACCGGTCAAGATCGAGATCCGCGAGGCAAAGGCGCCGCGGACCGCCGCCCACTGCTCCTCGGTCAGCCCCTCCCCGGGATTCTCTCTCGGCTCGTAGTCGAGGTGAGCGGGCGCGGCGAGGCGGCGGGCAAGGGTCGCGGCCACATCCAGCTCGCAGTCGTGGGTCGGCTCGCGGTAGGCGCGGTCCTCCTCGACCACCAGGCCGCGGGCAGCCACCAGGACCTCTGGATCGGGTTCGAGGCCGAGCAGCTTGGCGGAGCGCCCCCTCAGCTCGGCGACCGGCAGAAAGGTGTGACCCTGCTGCTCGGCCTCGCCAAGGGCATAGACGGCCGCCGCCTGGGCGCGGCGATCGGACTCGGGAGGAACGTCGGCGCCAAGGGCGATCTTGTCGGCACGGGCGAAGCCGACACCCTCGACCTCGGTCAGCCGGTAGGGGTCCTCGTGAAGGACGACCATGGCGCTGTCTCCGTAGCGGGTGTGGATCGGAGCGGCGAGGTGGGCGAGGCCGTGCGGCGCGAGCTGGACGTGGAGGTCGCGGACGGCGCGGCTGGCGTGCCAGGAATCGGTTGCCGCATGCGCCTGTCGAGCGCTGATCCCACGCAGCGATCCAAAGACGCCGTCGGGGTCGGCGGCAATCGCCTGCAGCACCGCCTCGCCGTGCTCGTCGGCCAGGCGCTCCGCTCTCGCGGGGCCGATGTGGCGCAGAGTCGTCAGGTAGGCGATCTGGCCGGCGCGGTCGGCCGGGTCCATCGGCACTGCCCCCTGGGCCCGCAGCTGGCGCCCATAGCGCGAATGCGTCTGCCACTCGCCGCTGACCTGGGCGCGATCGCCCGGGCTGAGGTGGGCGACCGGTCCGATCAGGGCGAACCCCTCGCCCGAGTCGGCATCTCGCACCTCCAGCACCGCGTAGCCGTCGTCCTCGGCCTGGAAGATCGACCCGAGCACCTCAATCGTCCCGGCATAGGCCGCTTCGTTGGCATCGAACAGGGTCGTTGCGCCGTTCACACATCAAAGCTAGCCGCCGCCGAGGCGGGATCCCGTGTCCCGCACCCGCATTTTGCGCCCTTCGCGGTGAGCCCGTAGCATCGGCCGATGAGTTCCAGCGCCGATCGCCTCCCTTATGTAGACGAGCACTCCGCCTTGGTCGAGGCCGGCGCCACTGTCACCTGGGAAGCCTTGTTGCGGGTGGCCGAGGGCTCCGTCTCCTCGGGGGCGGCGCCTCACTTTGCCCGTCTCGTCGGCTGCGACGATCTCGAGGCAAGTGGTCCTCGGCCGCTGGCCGAGGGCTCGGCCGTTCCCGGCTTCCACGTCGCCACAGCCGATGCGCCGCGGCAGTTGGCGTTGGTCGGCGGCCACCGCTTCTCCGACTACGCGCTGGTCTTTCACCTCGACGACCTCGGCTCGGGTCGCACCCGGGTCCGGGCGGAAACCCGGGCCGAGTTCCCCGGGTTGAAGGGGAGCGCCTACCGGGCGATGGTGATCGGCACCCGCATGCATGTGCTTGTGACCCGGCGCATGCTCTCGGCGGTCAAGCGCCGGGCCGAGCGGGCCTGAGGGCTACGTGGATGCCGCTGCCGTCTACCGCAACGGCCTCTGTGACATCTGCCTGCACCAGCGGCTGGTGCCGAACACCCGCGGCTCGGTCTTCTCGCTCTGTGAGCGTTCGCGGGCCGACCCGCGCTACCCCAGGGTCCCGGTCGGGAGCTGCCCCGGTCACGAGTCTCGTGACCGGGGCGCCCCGCATGAAGATCCCGGGGTGGAGGGCCTTTAGCCGGCCGCCATCGGGTCGGGTTCGCCCAGCTTGGTGATGTCGGGGGCCTCGTAGGCCTCACCGGCCTTGCCGCCGAGGACGAGGACGCGGATGCCGTCGTCGCCGGGCCAGACCTTGCGTTTGATGCCGGGGCCGACCTTGGCGACGTGATCGTCGTCGAGCGGGAAGCGCTCGCCTTCGATCTCGATCTCGCCGCTGCCGCGCAGCGTCACGTAGACCTCCTCCTGGCCGTCCTCACCATGATCGTGCTCGGGATAGTTGTCGTAGTTGGGGGGCATGTCGATGATCTGCATGCCGAACGATTCAACGCCGAGCTCGGCCCGGGCGCGCTTGAAGCCGCCGCCGAAGACCGCCTCCATATCGTCGATTTTCTTCACTGCGTGGGTCGTCATCCGTCCTCCTTGAAGTTGCCGATCGCTGACTGGGTTTAAGGCGGCGCGATCCTATCTCTCGTACGAACGTTCGTGCTTTTACAGTTGCTAGGGTGGCTCCGATGAGCACCGCGACGCAGACCCACGGCACCCAGGCGAAGGGGCTGGAGACCCGGGCGGCGATCCTCGAGCGGGCGGGCGACCTCGCTTCGGCGGAGGGGCTGGAGGGGCTGACGATCGGGCGCCTCGCGACCGACCTGGAGATGAGCAAGAGTGGCCTCTTCGCCCACTTCGGCTCCAAGCAGGAGTTGCAGCTGGCCACCATCGAAGCGGCCGCGGAGCGCTTCCGTACGGCCGTGATCGAGCCGGCCGCGACCGCCCCCGACGGCGCCCCGCGCCTGCGGGCGATGGCCGACAGCTACCTCGCCCATCTCGACAGCGACGCCTATGCCGGCGGCTGCTTCTGGGGCGCCACCTCGGCCGAGTACGACGACCGGCCCGGCCCGGTTCGCGACGCCATCGTCGCCGCCCTGGACTCATGGTTGACCGAGCTTGAACGCCAGGCGCGGGCGGCCGGGCTGCAACGGCCCGACCGCGTCGCCTTTGAGCTCTACGCGATCGTGATGGGCGCCAAC
>DATCBF010000067.1:0-2948 GCA_036512025.1 Solirubrobacterales bacterium | reverse complement strand
GGCGCAGCGCCGGAGGCAGCGTCCCCAGCCGCTCCAGCCCGATCGTCTTGCCATGGGGCCCGCCGAGCTCGTCCGAGACGAGCCCGTTCAGCACCTCGGCCTCGGCTCGCAACAGCTCCGCCGTGCGCAGCACGTTCGCCGCTGCCGCCGGGTGAATCGCCTCCAGCGCCGGGATCAGGCCGTGGCGGACGCGGTTGCGAGCGTAGGTGTCCTCGGCATTGGTCGCGTCTTCGCGCCAGGCAAGGCCTCGCTCCTCGCAGTAGGCCGTCGTCTGTGCCCGGGTGAAGGTGAGCAACGGCCGCACCAGATGCCCGTCGCTGGGACGCATCCCCAGCAGCGCGCGACGACTCGGAGAGGAAGCGAGCCGATAGAGGATCGTCTCGACCAGATCGTCGGCGGTATGGCCGGTGGCGATCGCGGCGCTACGGGGCAGCGCCAGCCGCGCCGCCGCCGCGTAGCGCGCATCGCGCGCCCAGGCCTGCAGGTTGCCCGCGCCGTCGGGCCGGCGGGGGCGCTCGACGGTGAGCGCGACCCCAAGCCCCTCGCAGAGCTCGGCGCAGTGGCGCTCGTCGCCGGCAGCGCCATCGCGAAGGCCGTAGTTGACGTGCAGCGCGGCGACTCGATCGGGCGCCAGCGCCTCCACCGCGAGATCCAGCATGCAGATCGAATCGCGCCCGCCAGAGAGCAGCACCACCACCGGCGCCCCCGGCGAGAGCAGACCTCCACCGCGCACCTGTTCGAGCATGCGAGCGGCCTCCATCGTCGCAGTGTAGGCCGGACGCGGCGACCTCAGCCGGCCGTCGCGCGGACCAGGAAGAGCGGCGTCGGAAGCGGGAAGCCCTTGAGATTGACCTCGCCGATCGGCTCGAACTCGAGCTGGCCCCTTCTCTCCAGCGCCGAGATCACCCGGTCGGTCGCCAGCACCTCGCCGGCCTGCGCCCTGTTGACGACCCGGTGGGCGAGGTTGACCTGGCTGCCGAAGTAGTCGCCGTCTCTATAGACAGCGTCGCCGTGATGGATCCCCACCCGCGGCTGCGGGCGCTGCGGAAAGCCGGCCAGAAAGCCGACCGCCCATTCGGTCAGTGAGGCCGCGTCGGGGGAGACGACCATCACCTCGTCGCCGATCGTCTTGACGATGGTCGCCTCCGGTGGCAGCGTCCCCTCGACCGTCGCGACGAAGTGCTCGACCAGGTCAAGTGCCTCGAGATCGCCCTCCTCCTCGGTGAACCGGGTGAAGCCGGTGATGTCGATAAAGCAGAGGGCAACCGTCACCTGTCCCAGTTCCTTGGTGTCTTCGCCAAGTTCGCTCTCCATGTGGCCAACCACGTCCTGTTCGAGAAAGAAGCGCAGGTAGCGACTGTGGAGGTACTCGGTCAGCGGCGAGGCCAGCGGCAGCATGTCGCCGGCCAGCTCGCTGATCTCCGAGGCCATCTCCAGCTCGGGAACGCCATCGCGGATCATCGGTTCGTGGACGTAGAGGTGGAACAACCTGACCTCGGCGTCGGCGATCCGCCGCAGCGACTGCACGTAGACACGGACAAGCTGAAGGAAGGCGACGAGTGGGAAGCCGGCGGCAAGGACGCGGGCGCAATGGCGCAGGGCGGCGACGTCGCTGGGGCCAAGAGTGCGCTCGCCGCCCTTTGGCGTGCCGAGGATGACGAGGATACGATCGATCAGCTCCGCCTCCAGGCCGGTCTCACGCGAGACGTCCTCCACCGTCATCTGCTCCTCGGTCTCGGAGAACAGCTCTTCGGCGAACCCAAACGCGAGTCGTCCCTCGCTCCCCGCTTTCTTCAGAGCCTCGAGCGAGTGGCCGCGATCGCGCATTCGCGCCACGACTCGGGCCTGTGCCGCCGCCGCGATCGTCCAGCGGCCGCGCTTGACCGGCACCACCTGCTCCTGTGCCCAGCGCTTGAGGGTGCTCGCGGGGACACCGGAGCGGCGCGATGCCTCACTCAGGGATATCCGCTCGTCAGCCGCCATCGCAAGATCGAGGCTAGCCGGAACAGGGGACCCGACGAACGAACGTTTGCTCGACCCGGCGGCTAGGTGGGCTCCTCGTGTAGCTGGAGCACCGCCTCCCCGTCCTCGCCGGTGCGGATCCGGATCGCCTCCTCCACCGGGACCACGAAGATCTTGCCGTCGCCGACCTCACCGGTGCGGGCGTGCTTGAGGATGGTCTCGACGATCACCGATTTGTCCTTGTCCTCGACCACGACCTCGAGCTTCAACTTCGGCCGCACGTTGACCGTCAGCGCCGAGCCCCGGTAGTTCTCGACAATCCCTTTCTGGCGCCCGGAGCCCTTGGCCTCGACGATCGAAAGCGACGGGAAACCCTTGTCGAGCAGCTCGGCCCGGATCGGCTCAAATGCCTCATGGCGGATGAATGCCTCGATCTTCTTCATTCGCGACCACCGTACGTAGGCACAACGCGACCCTGTTTAGACGGCTGGAGAAAATCCCGGCGCCGGGATTCTCATCAGTGGAAAGATGGCTCCGCGATGCCCAGGCGCCTGCGACCGACAGCCCCGACAGCCGCCGCGGCGGTGCTCGTCGGCGACCCCGGCAGGGCGCTCCTGCTCGCCCAGGAGCTGCTGGAGGAGCCGAAGATGAGCAACCACGCACGCGGTCTCTGGGGCTACAGCGGCCAGACGCCGGGGGGCGAGGCGCTGACGATCCAGTCGACCGGGATGGGAGGTCCGAGCGCCGCGGTGGTGCTCACCGACCTGGCAAAGCTCGGCGTGCGCCAGGCGGTGAGGATCGGGACCGGCGCCGCGGTCACGGCGGAGGTTGCCGTCGGCGAGATGCTCGTTGTCGAGGGGGCGCGAGCCGAAGGCGCAAGCGCCGCGGCCTTCGGCCTTGCAGCGGGGGAGGTGGCTTGGCCCGATCACGAGCTGTCGCGGCGGCTGCGGCAGAAGCTGGACGGCGCGGCTCGCGAAGCGGCGATC
>DATCBF010000066.1:0-8228 GCA_036512025.1 Solirubrobacterales bacterium | reverse complement strand
AGGCGCCGTCATCCACTTCTGGGAGGATGAGATGGTCGAGTTCACCCCCTTAGTCGCCGAGGGCCTTTGATCCCACAGCAGACATTGCCCGTGCCCCATGCTTTTCCTCAAGGGGATCTGGCGTGATCGTCGCCGGAGTCGACGTCGGGGGCACCAACATCGAGGTTGGTGTCGTCGACGAGAACCACCAGGTCCTCGACCGCGCCAAGCGCAACACGCCCCGGGACGGCCCAGATGCGGTCGCCGAAGCGATCGTCGAGCTGATCAAGTCTTTGGGCGAGGCGCCGATAGCGGTCGGCGCCGGCATCCCGGGAGTCATTCATGAGGGTGAGGTTCTGTTCGTGCCGAACTTGCCCAACTGGCCCGATCAGTTCGACCTCAAGGTCGATCTCGAAAGCCGGCTTGAGGTTCCCGTCGAGCTGGGCAACGACGTCAACGTCGGCTTGCTCGGAGAGTGGGTCGCCGGTGCTGCCCACGGTGTCGACAACGTGCTGGGCGTCTGGATGGGAACCGGCATCGGCGGCGCGGTGGTCCTCGACGGACGCCCGTACAACGGCTCCCGGGGCGCGGCAGGAGAGATCGGGCACGTGATCGTCCGCCCCGGCGGAGCCCTGTGTTCCTGTGGCCGTCGAGGCTGCGTGGAGGCCTACGCAGGCCGGCGGTCGATGGAGGGCATTGCCGCGGCGATGGTCGATGCGGGGCGGAAGACGTCCCTGTTCTCGATCCGCGATGAGGCGGGCAAGAAGAAGTTGACCTCGAAGGTCTGGGCGCAGGCTCTGGGTGAAGAAGACGAATTGGCCGAACAGCTTTTCGAGATCGCGATCGAGACGCTGGGAATCGGTGTCGCGTCGGTGATCAACACTCTCGATGTCGAACGGGTCGTCGTGGGCGGCGGCCTGGCTGAGAAGCTCGGTCAGAGCCTGGCCGACAGGATCGAGGCTGCGGCCGAACCTTGGATGCTGCGCCCGAACCCAGAGCTTGTCTGGAAGCCCGCTGCCCTGGGGGACGATTCCGGCGTGATTGGTGCGGCTACGCTGGCTCGAGCATCGGTCATCTCCGCCTAGCGCCACGGCAATTCTTCGCTCGGGACCGTCGCCGTGGTTGAGCGATGTCTGCTTTGGGATCAAAGGCTCTCGGCGGCTGAACGGTTGAACCAGATCATCTCATCCCTCCTCAGAGTGGATGACGGCAGATTCAACGGAAATCTCCCCCCCGAATGCCTAAAGGCGGATCCTCGAGCGACTCAGACACAACCGCCCGCGTGCTGCCGGAGAAGCTGCGTCGGGAGATGGGGTTGCCGGGGATCGCAGCTCAGTGAACGGCGGACCGGCTGAAGTCGATGTGATCCAGTCCGGCCTTCCTTGCGCTATCCGGGGGCGTCGACTTATTTGTAGCGGGGCGGCAGAGGCATTGACCGAGGCCGGCGAGGGGTTTCAGATCGAGTGCTCCTTCGGCCTCGCCCTGCTGCCGGGGGAGGCTTCCTCCACTGAGGAGGCACTGCAGTTAGCCGATCGGCGCATGTATGCAGACAAGGCCGGTCGTTCCTCGGCCGGCCGCCAGAGCGCCGACGTCCTCCTGGAGGTAATCAATGAGCGCAGCCTCGACCTCCGTGACCACATCGAGGAGGTTGCTATCCAGGCTGCCTCGACCGCAGAGATGCTCGGGGTTCCAGAGCACCAGGTGCACAGATCGCCGTGGCCGCCGAACTGCACGACATCGGCAAGGCCGCGATCCCCGACACGATTCTGAAGAAGCCCGCGGCCCTGAATGACGGCGAGCTTGAGTTCATCCGCACTCACACCGTGATCGGCGAGCGGATCATGCTCGCGGCCCCCTCACTCGCACCGCTTGCGAGCATGGTCCGTTCCAGTCATGAGCGGTTTGACGGTGCCGGCTATCCGGATGGGTTGCGCAGTACGCAGATCCCGCCCGGCGCCGCCATCATCGCCGTCTGCGACGCCTTTGACGCAATGGTCGCTGGTCGCTCCTATCGCGATGCGATCCGCGTCGAAGATGCACTTCAGGAGCTACACCGCTGCGCCGGATCCCAGTTCGATCCGAAAGTCGTCGAGGCATTCGTCGCGGTCTGCACCGCGGGCAATCCCGCCGTGGCGTCGGTGTGATGCGGCAATGCCAAACGGATCCTGGCTGGACAAGGTCGAGGACTGCAGGCGCCTTCTCATGCCGAAATCGGGCCCTTTGCGCTAGCGGAAATGCAGCACTTCGGAACTGCGAGCCGAGCCGCCAGACGGTTGGGCCGTCCTCGCGACAGCGAGGCCTGAGGTCCCGCTGAGATCCTTACCTGAGCCGACCGGCACGGTCAGGCTCTGGCTGCCGCCGCCGATGACGGAGAAGGGGGCCCTGTGCTTGCGGCCACCCGCCGAGAGAGTCACGGTGCCGCTGCAGGTTCCGTTCTGCGAACCGGTGCACTTGACCAGAATTAGCGCATCCCGGCCGATCACTCGGGCGGTTCCGCGAGCGAAGGAGAGGTTCATCTGCGATGGAGCTTCGAAGACGCTCGAGCGGGCTGCTGCGATTGCCGGAATGGAGCTGGCAAGAAGGGCCACGGCGAAGAACGTCGCGGCCAGCAGGATTTTCGACTTGGAGCGTGCGCTCATGTCGCCATAGCACCACATCTGTTCGAGAGTCTCCCTAGAAGATTCGTCCAGGCCGAGTATGGGGGCCTAAAGGTCGGCCCGTCAAGGCGTGATTGCCGTCGTGCGCAATTGGTCCGCCCCCACCTCGTCATCGTTCAAGCCCTACCCCGGCACAGCCGAGGTTTAGGCGATGGCTTCGATGACCACCCAGGCCTCAGGCTCTGGTTTCCCGGCGCGGCGTTGGTTTCTGGCCTGCGGTGCGGTCGTCGCCCTGATGCTCTGGCCGGCGGCGGAACGAGCGGCGGCGGCGCCGACCTGCCACGGCAAGAGGGCGACGATCGTCTCCAATGCCCCGAAGATCATCGGGACCAAGGCGCCCGACGTGATCGTCGCCGGGGCCGGCGACAACACGATCTATGGCGAAGGCGGCGACGATCTGATCTGCGCCGGGGCAGGCGACGACACGATCTACGGCGGCCGCGGCAGCGACACGGTCTACGGCGAAGAAGGCGACGACACGATCTACGGCGAACGGGGATCGGACCAGCTCGAAGGCGGCGGCGGCGAAGACGCCATCTTCGGCGAAAGCGGCAACGACGATCTCGAAGGCGGCGCGGGCGACGGCGACCGCGTCAACGGCGGTCCCGGCGACGACTCGCTCTCGGGCGGTGCCGGAGACTTCGACGTCCTCACCGGCGGCCCCGGCAACGACAAGATCGACGGCGGCCCGGGTCAGCACGATGTCGCCTCCTACGCGGGTACCGGCGGCGCGGTGACGATCAACCTGCAGACGCAGACGGTGAGCGGCGCCGAGTCCGAGCAGCTGAGTGGAATCGAGGACGCGGTCGGCGGCTCCGGCAACGACACCCTGATCGGCGACCCAGCGACCGCGAACCGGCTCGACGGCGGCCCCGGCAACGACCGTCTGGTCCCCGCGGGTCCTGGCGACGAGGCATTCGGTGGGCCCGGCTCGGACGAATGCGCCGCCGGCTTCGCCGCTGAAACCTCCTGCGGCCCGAGCCAGGGCACGGGGGGCACCGCGGTCGAGCTCTACGAAAGCATCGACGGGGTCGCCAGCCTGATCGTCACCGGCAGCGAAGGGCCTGACGCCGCCAGCGTCAGCTTCGCGGGCGGAACCTACACGGTCCACGGCGAACCGGGCGGTGCCGAAGTCCTGCTCGGCGACCCGACCTCTTCGGCCTGCACCCAGGACGCCGTCGCCGACTCGGTCTCTTGCCACGGTCACATCGGCTCGATCCTGGCCTCCCTCGGCGGTGGCAACGACAGCTTCAGCGTCGACGCCGGCGTCCCCTCGTCAGTCTCCTCGATCATCGACGGCGGCAAGGGCGACGACACGCTGCGGGGAGGCAACGGCGACGATGTCCTCTACGCCGGCGAAGACCACGAACCGGACACGCTTGAAGGGGGAGGCGGCGACGACGTCCTCTACGGCGTCAACATCTTCCATCCGCGCAAGGACAGCGGCGCGGCGACGATGATCGGCGGCCCCGGCAACGACCTCCTGATCGGCGGCCAGCCCTGCGACGGCGACACCTTCGACGGCGGCCCAGGCGCCAACGACAGCGCCTCCTTCGCCCGGGTGCGCAACAGCGGCGTCTTCGTCAAGGCGACGATCGGCGGTGCCGTGCTCGACCCCGACGTCTCCGGCTGTGACCCCGGCCATATCGACTCCAGCGTCGAGAAGATCGAGGGATCGCCGGGGCCCGACATCCTCAACGGCGACGGCGGTCCGAATGTACTGCTCGGCCGCGGTGGCAACGACAAGCTCGACGGCATGGGTGGCAAAGACACCTGTATCGGCGGCGGCGGCGACGATCAGGCGACCAACTGCGAGCAGACGGCCTCGATTCCCTAGCGAGGATTAGATGAAGGCCCCCGCGGCCGGGAAGCGATTTCACCAAGCCACAGGCGCCATGATCGAGTGACAGCCTGATTGCCACTTCGGCTGTCGCAGCGGAGTCCCCTCGCTTGGCTCTGGGTTCCGAAACCTCTTGACGCGCCCGCTGTTGTGAATGGTGCGGGCAGCGTACGGCGTGATGAAATCGGTGACAAAGAAACTGACGCTTCTTCTTGCCTTGATCCTGATGAGTCAGTCAGTCGGGCTTGCGCACGCGAGTCAGCCTGGCCCGAGCGCTGTCACGGCCCGCGCCTCGACCACGACGACGGGCGCCGGTGTCACTCTTGTGCTCGCGGGGAGCGCCGGTCCGAATGAACTCCGCATCTCTCTCGGCGCCGATGGACGCAGCTACCTGATCGTCTCCTCCGACCCACTCGAAGTCGGCGGCGCGATCTGCGCCCATCCCGACGCCAATCCCGACGAGCTGAGCTGTGAAGCCACGGCGATCGGCTCCTTCCAATTCAACGGCGGCGCCAGCAACGACGTAGTCGTGATCGGCAAGACGGTTGCGGTGCCGGCGACGCTCGAAGGGGGGGCCGGCAACGACGCTCTGATCGGAGGCGCCGGTAACGACAGGCTGATCGGCGGCCCTGGCGACGACAGGCTGGTCGGTCGCGGTGGTAACGACTGGCTCTACGGAGGGGCCGGCGAAGACACGCTGATTGGCGGATCAGGCACCGACACCTGCGTCGGCGGCCCCAGCCGCGACAACGCCACGGGGTGCGAGACCGAAAAAGGAATCCCCTAACCTCGCCAAACCTCCTCGGGGCTATCCCTTAACGCGCTGGTGCCTTGACCTTCTCTGGCTCCGTCGCTGCGGGCACGGCCGCAGGTGGATCGACGTGGTCATGCCCCTCGATCGAGGCTTTGAACTGACGTATGCCGGAGCCGAGAGAGCGTCCCACTTCGGGGAGCTTCTTCGGTCCGAGGACGAGCACGGCGATAATCAAGACGACCAGAAGATGCATTGGGCTCTCGAGTCCACTGAACAAAATCTGCCTCGTTCCTTTCGCGGTGCTTCTCTGCCGCATCTTACGCTCCGCTTGGCGCGCCGGATCATCGCTACTTGTGGAGCCCGGCGACGGGGCGCCCGCGCTCGACGGTCTTGCAGTAGAGAGGGGCGGGATCGATCGAGTCGATGATCGCCAGGCCCGAGGGATGACCCTTGCTGCCGCACTGGATCGTGTCGTCTCTGACTCCGTCGGTGGCGACGATCACGTCTTCGCCGCCGCGCCCGTAGAAGCTGTCGACGCCGGGTTGCCCGAGCAGGAGGTTCGGACCGGCATCACCGATCAGGACGTCGTCGTCGAAGGAGCCCTCGATGTCCTCGTCAGAGCGTGCGAGGCGGACTTTGTGGCAGCCCTTGATCGCGTCGATCCAGGCCCAGCCGGCGGCGAGGGAGATGTAGAGGGTGCCGGGGTGGGCCTGGGTCTCGGCGAAGGAGGCGTCGTCGCGGCCGGCGCCGCCGACCAGGGCGCCTCCGGCGCAACCGCCCCCGGCCGCGAGCAGGTCGCCGCCGGGGCCGCCATAGAGGAAGGTCGGCCCGGGGAGGCCACCGATCAGTCCGTCGTCTCCGGCGCCGCCGTAGATGCGATCCGCGCCGGGACCGGACTCGATCAGGTCGTCCTCGGGGCCGCCGTGAATTACGTCGTCGCCGTCGCCGCCGTTGATCCGTACGAAGTCGACGGCCCGCAGGCTTCCTTCTACGCGCAGCCTGTCGTTACCGGGGCCGAGGTCGGCCATCAGCCATCGCGCGGGGCCGTCGGCAGGGCAGCTGACCTGGTCGGGGTCGCCGCCCGGATGCGAGCAGCCTTCGCCAGCTGCGATGCGTGAGCCGGCGCTGACGCCGAAGGCCTCGCCGGCTTCGTCGTATGCGACCGTGAGATCGTCGCGGCCGGCGCCGCCGACGACCTGAAGGCCGCCGCCGCCTTCAGGGTCAGGGTCAAAGCGCACATAGGCGGAGCCGCGGGGCGGGGCTTCGGGACCGCAGGAGTCCCGGATCGGGCCGCCTTTGCAGGAGTCGGTTCCCTGGCCGCCGTCGAGGGTGTCGTGACCCCCGCCGCCGACGATGCGGTCGTTGCCGGGGCCGCCCTTGATCGCGTTGTCGCCCTTGTCGCCGATCAGGGTGTCGGCGAAGGCCGAGCCTTCCAGGCTCTCGAAGCGGTAGAGGCGATCATGGCCGTCGCCGAAGGCCTTGTGGGCTTTGAGAGATGCCCACACGCCGCTGCCTCGACCCCCTGCCACGGCGGTCGAGAAGGAGGCAATGTCGCCCTTGCCAGGCCCGCCGTCCATGCGGTCATATCCATAGTCGCCCCGCACCAGGTCTTCGTTGCCGGGGCCGCCGCTGACGGTGTCGATCCCGAGGCCGCCGCTAACTTCGTCGTGGTTGCCGGGACCGCCCAGCACCTTGTCGTCGCCGAGGTCGCCGAAGACGCGGTCGGTGCCCGGCCCGCCGTCGATCCAGTCATTGCCGCGCCCGCCGTGGATCAGATCGTTGCCGCCGCCGCCGCAAATGATGTCGTTGCCGAGGCCGCCATAGATCACGTCATCTCCGGGACCGCCCCAGATCACGTCTGGACCTGGGGTGCCGTGGATCACGTCGTTGCCGGCGGTGCCGAGGATCGTCGCCCGGCGGCCGTGGCAGCGCGGCACTTCGGGCTGGCTGCCGGGGGCCGCGCTGGCGTGGGCGGCGAGCGCCGCGCCAAGTGACGCCAGCACCGCCACGATGGCCCCTCGGCGCGCCCTCACGCGCTAATCGTAATCCGAGACCCGGGCTTGGGCCTAAGGCGCCGGCCCTTGGGCGCACGGGCGTGGCGCCCCAGATGCCCGCCAGCACCTCTAGTCTTGCCGGCGCAACTCCAGCCGCGACCTCCGGTTGGAGAGGCGAGGCGCCTTGGTCAATACCTCCATGCTTGGACCGACACGATCCCTTGCGCCTGCCAGCTCCCGAGGCCTGCCGCTCGCGGCAGGCCTGCTCGCCCTGCTGCTTGCTCTCGGCCTCGCCACGAACCGGGCGCCTGCGGCGCTGGGGGCCGAGCAGCGCCCGAGCTTCGTCGTCATCCAGACCGACGACTCGACGCTCGAACAGCTCTACGCCGCCTACACCCCCTACCCTGGCGCCTCGGCGATCAGGGCGATGCCGAACACGCTGGACCTAATCGCCAAGCGGGGCGCCACCTTCAACCGCTACTACGCTTCCTATTCGCTCTGTGCACCATCGCGGGCGAGCCTGCTCACCGGCCGCTACGCCCACAACGACGGCGATCGCGGCAACGTCGAGCCCGACGGCGGCTACTCGGGCTTTCGTGCCAGCACCGGCTGGAATCACAACCTTGCGACCTGGCTGCAGGGCGCCGGCTACCGCACGATCCACATCGGCAAGTTCCTCAACGGCTACGGCGAACCGCCCTACTCCAACGGCGCCGAAGTGCCGCCCGGATGGAGCTCTTGGCACAGCGTCCTCAACTCCGACGCAGACCACTACTACTACGGCTACGAACTGAGCGACAACGGCGTGATCGAAGGCCCGTTCGGGAACTCGGGCAGCTGGGAAACGCGCGAATACGGCGAACGCGACGACCCCGGCTGCCCGACGGCGCCGTTGAACGGCAAGCCCTGCTACTACGAGACCGACAAGTTCGACGAACTGGCTGCCCGGGAACTGGCCGCCACCTCGCCCGATAGGCCCTTCTACCTGCAGCTCGACGAGACCG
>DATCBF010000065.1:0-17959 GCA_036512025.1 Solirubrobacterales bacterium | reverse complement strand
ACGAAGCGATAGGAGAGGTCAGCCAGCACCAGGACCAGCCCCAATTGCAGGGGGATCAGCACCCCGCGGGGCAGGTCGACGTCGATGCCGGGGCGGGTCAGGACCAGGACCGGCCAGTGCCAGAGGTAGAAGCTGTAGCTGCGCAGGCCGAGCCAGAGCATCGGCGGCTGCCCGATCAGCTTTCCGAGGCGGGCGGCGGGATGGGCCAGGACCGCCAGCAGGATCGCGGTGACGATGGCCAGCGTCAGGTAGCCGCCGTGGTAGAGGCCAAGGTCGTAGTCGTGCACGTGGAGGAAGCTGAGGATGATGTAGCCGAGGGTCAGGACCCCGATCGCGTCGAGGACGGGGCCGACCAGCTGGCCGACGCTGCGGCGGCGTACTCCGAGCGGGCTCCAGACGAGTGCCAGCGCGACGCCGGCGAGGAGGCCGACGGCATGGGTGTCGGTGCCGTAGTACAGGCGCGAGTTGTCACCGCCAGGGTCGAACAGAATCCAGGCGAGCAGGACGGAGGCGAGCGCCCCGGCGATGACGCCGATGAGCAGCCGTCGCCGGCCGAACAGCGTCATTCCCCCGGCAAAGGCAAGCGGCCAGAAGAGGTAAAACTGCTCCTCGACCGAGAGCGACCAGAGGTGGCGGAAGAGCGATGGACGCTGAAACTGGTCGAAGTAGGACTGGTGGGCGAAGATGAAGTGCCAGTTGGCGACGTAGAAGAGCGATGCGACGGCGTCGCCTCGCAACTGGGTGATGTCTTCCGGGGTGACGATTGCCGCCACGATCATCGTCACGGCGATGAAGACGCCGACTGCGGGGAGCAGGCGCTTGGCGCGCCGCAGCCAGAACTGGCCGAGCCGGATGTGGCCACCGCGGCGGTACTCGCTCAGTAGCAGCGAGGTGATCAGATAGCCGCTGATCACGAAGAAGAGGTCGACGCCGAGGAATCCCCCCGGCATCCAGCCGACGCCCGCGTGGTAGAAGAAGACGGCGAGCACGGCAAGCGCTCGCAGCGCGTCGATCCCGGGCAGGTAGGGGAGGCGTTTGTCTTGCGGTCGGCTCAAGGCTGGCCTTCCAACGGTCGCAATTGACTGTACGCCGATGCCACCGAGATCCTCACCATTAACAGTTCGGCTCCCCCCGGGCGCCTCCTTGAGCCTGGGCGCTTGCGGCCAATGAATTGCGCGTTTTGGCGCGCAACGCGCGCGCCGCGGCCGGCCAGTGTGGGGGCATGAATTTCGGAAGGTGGAAAACGCCTGAGGACGGTGAGGCCGGACAGGCATTGCCGCTGGCCCTCGGCGCCATCTTCGTCCTGCTGGCGGGGGCGCTGGCTCTGGTCTCGATCGCCGGGGCGATCACCGGCAAGGGGCGGGTCCAGCGGGCCGCCGACCTGGCCGCGATCTCAGCTGCGCGCTCGCTGCGAGACGACCTGCCGCGGCTGCTTTCTCCGGCGACATTGGCCGATGGCCTGCCCAATCCGAACCACCTCGAGAAGAGCGCCTATCTGGCTCGGGCCGGCGCCGCCGCCTTCGAGGCGGGCAGGGCGAACGGGGTGGCCGGGGCGAATCTGAGGGTGACGTTTCCGGACGCGGACTCGTTCGCGCCGGTCCAGGCGAAGGCCACCGTGGTCGCTCGCCTCGCTATCGGTGAGGGCAAGGCTCAGACCGAGGCCGCGGCGGTGGCGGAAGCGGCCTCGTCCTCGAATACGTCAGACGGGATGTCCGCGATGGCGAGCGGCGGTGGTTACAGCGGCCCGCTGGCGTACCGCCAGGGCGAGGGTATGAGGCCCGATGTCGCCGCCGCCTTCGACCGCATGGCGGTTGCCGCCTCGGCCGACGGACTCTCGCTGATCGTCGTCTCGGGCTTTCGCTCCGACGCCGAACAGGCGGCGCTGTTCGCGGCCCATCCCGACCCCAAGTGGGTGGCGCCGCCGGGTCACTCATTGCACCGCTGCGCGACCGAGCTCGACCTCGGCCCCGACTCTGCCTACGGCTGGCTCGCCGCCAACGCCGGCCGCTTCGGCTTCGTCCAGCGTTACGCCTGGGAGGCCTGGCATTTCGGTTACGACGCCGGGCCCGCGCCATGCTCGGTCGCCGGCAACGCCGTCACCGTGAGCGGGGGAGACATCGGCGGCGGGGGAGATGGCACGTTTGAGGGCATCGGGGGGCTGCCCTCCTTCGTCCCTGCTCGCTTCCGCGCGCCCCTGCTCCGCGCGGCCTCGCGCTGGAACGTCTCCGCCGCCCTGCTGGCCGCCCAGCTGATGGCCGAGTCGAACTTCAACCCCTTCGCCGAATCGGGAGCCGGCGCCCAGGGCATCGCCCAGTTCATCCCAAGCACCGCAGCCGCCTACGGATTGGTCGACCCCTTTGATCCGGAGGAAGCGATGGAAGCGCAGGCCCACCTGATGTCGGACCTGATCGGCCAGCTCGGCTCGCCCGAGCTGGCCCTGGCCGCCTACAACGCCGGCCCGGCTCCGGTCGAAGCCTGCCACTGCGTTCCCGCGATCCCGGAGACCAGCGCCTACGTCAGCCGCATCATGGCGCTGCTCGGGGGTGCGGGCGCATTGGTGGCGCCGAGCTTCGAAGTGCGGTTGGTGCGATAGCCGGGACGACGTTGTGGGTGATCTCGTCAACCGGCCCTGATGTGTGTGGCTTCCTCATCTGGGTAGCCCCATAAGCAGTCTTCCTGCGATCAACACGGACAGAAGGGGCTCACGATGCCAGCGCCGTACACCCACAAGAAGTTGACCGACGTCAAGGATTCCGCGCCTGAATTCGGGATGGAAGGCACCCAGGAGGCTCGTTTCGCCAAGAACGATCTCGATGCCGAGGACACCGGTGTTAGCCATCACCGCCTCGGAGCCGGCAAACGGCAGCCCTTTGGCCACAAGCACGAGGAGGCGGAGGAGGTCTACGTCGTGATCGCGGGCTCGGGCCGGATCAACCTGGACGGCGACATCGTCGAGGTCGACGCCCTCGACGCGATTCGGGTCTCGCCGGGCGTCACCCGCGCCTTCGAGGCCGGTCCCGAGGGGCTGGAGGTGCTTGCGGTCGGCCCCCGCCACGATGGCGATGGCGAGGTCATTCAGGGCTGGTGGGCGGAATGATCCGCCAGCGACCTCAGTAGCCGCCGGGATATTCCGTCGGCGGGGCAGGAGCGGCCGGCGTGGGACCGCCCGCCGCGTGCCAGGTGCCGACGTCCTTGATGCCCTCGCCGTTGACGTCACCGGCTTTCTTGTCGGCGCCGAAGCTGTAGAGCGGCTTTCCCTTGAAGGTGACCTGCAACCTGCCGTCGGGTCGTTTGACGGTGCCGAGCTTGACCGGGCCGGTGGGCTTGACTCCAGGCGCAACGACAAGCGGATGCCAGACCGAGAGGCATGAGCCGGTGCAGATGAACCTGCCGTTGGTCTCGACGCTGAGGCTGTAGAGGGTGTGGCCGGACTTGGTGGTGAGGACCGTCTTGCCCAGGGTTTCGTTTTCCGCCTGCTTGACGACCTGCATTGACGTCTTCTGGGCGGCCATGGCGTTTGCGCCGAGCCCAAGCACGGTGGCGAAGGAGGCGAGCAGCAGGGCTGCGTAGATTGGGAAGCGGGTTCGATTGGCCGGTGGCTGTTGCATGGCACCCCTCAGGTCGATTTCGGCTCAACCGGTCTACGGACAGGAGGCCGGAATGGTTCGGTTGCATCGCCTAGACTGGCGCACAATGGCTTCGGTTGACGTACAGGGTGTCGAGGGAATGCAGTCGCTGCTCGGGCAGGAGATCGGCCCGAGCGAGTGGCGGATGGTCACCCAGGCCGACATCGACGCCTTTGCCGAGCTCTCCGGCGACGACCAGTGGATCCATGTCGATGTCGAGCGGGCCAAGGCCGAGAGCCCCTTCGGAACGACGATCGCCCACGGCAACCTGACTCTCTCGCTGGTAGACGGTTTCCGCAAAGAGCTGATCACCTCCAGCGGCTTTGCCCTCGGCGTCAACTATGGCTGGAACAAGATCCGCTTCCCCGCCCCTGTCCCTGTGGACTCCAAGGTCCGTGGCCGCGCCGAGGTCGTCTCGGTCGACGAGATCGACGGCGGCTGGTGGCAGGTGGTGACCCGCTTCACCCTCGAGGTCGAGGGCAACGAGAAGCCGTGTTTCGTCGGCGACTCGGTGACGCGGGTGATGGCGCCCACTGGCTGACGGCCGCCTTCCCCCAGTCCCTTCTCAAGCAGGGATTTCGCACCATGGTTTCTGTCCAGCCGTGGCGGCTTTATAGCCTTCGTTGGCACCGGCCAATTCGGCTTTGGCTCTTTTGAGTGAGCCCTTGGCGACGCGGATCGTTCGCGGATGGCGCTTGCGCTCGGCGCGCTTGACCCAGGCAGTGGCCTTTTTGACTTTGCCCTGGTCAATGGCGACTACACCCTGAGCAGCGGTGACCGAAGCTGTCGCCACCGCGCACTGAGCGGCGATCGGCGCGTATTCCGTGAAGGCGCCAGTGGTTCCGGACAGTTCGAGCGTGTAGCTGTCGCCGTAAGCATCCTCGGGGAAGACCTCGACGTAGTATTTGCCGGGTCCGAGAGTCACCGAGCTGGTGCCGTAGTTATTGACCTCGGCCCCAATCTCGTCGCCCTCGCCCACCCCGTAGCCATGCGAGTTCTCGACCAGGGCCTCGGTCTCTCCGTAGGGCGATGTCCCTCCACCGAAATCGCGAAGCGTGAACGTCGCCTGGGCGGTGCTCGGCGCAGTCACGTAGAAGTAAAAATAATCCTTGTCGTTGGTCGTCTCGGTGACCGCTGAGTATTTGCCGGGAGCAAGCGGGCCGAAGGCAGTCGTCAGTGTGTCATTGGGCTCATAGGTTGGCTGGGCTGCGCCGGAGCTGGTGGCCGTCAGCAGCGCGACCAATAGCGAAGCAACAAGGCCGAGTGCGACAACAGGCAACCTCAGGCGTGGTGGGGTGATCATCGAGATGCTCCTCCCGTGGGATCATGCTTAAGATTTATCGAGTGACGGTTGCCAGCCTATAAATTCTCGGAGACAAACGTTGCGTTCATTCCAAAATCGAAATCCGAGGACTGAGGTGGGTACGGTCGAGCTGCGCTCGTTCCAACCCGGGGACGCGGAGGCAGTGTGGAAGCTCCATAACGTGGTGCTTGAGAACGCCGGGGTGCATGGTGGCCACGGGCCTTGGGAGGACGACCTGCGTGATGTGGGGGCAAACTACCTCGACTCCGGCGGTGACTTTCTGGTCGGCCTCGTCGGCTGCGAGTTGGTGGGGATGGGAGGATTCCTTCGCCGTTCCCCTGACGAATGTGAGATCAGACGCATGCGGGTACACCCGGACCTTCAGCGCCAAGGACTCGGCCGCCGGATTCTCCAAGAGCTGGAAGCGCGAGCCCGATCGCTCGGTTTTCAGGTGGCGCGCCTCGACACCACAGATGAGCAGATTGCGGCTCGGCGACTTTACGAAGGTGCCGCCTATCGAGAAGTCGGCCGCCGGCAAACGGACCGGTTCGCCTTCATTGACTTCGCCAAGCGCCTTTAGCATCGGTCGTCGTGTCCGCATCGGGCAGCACTCCCCATCCTGATTGTCACGGGGCCTCCCGGAGTCGGGAAGACCACGACGGCTGGGGTCCTCGCCGAACGCGCGACTCGTGGGGTTCATCTGGAGGCGGATACATTTTTCCGCTGCATCCGCTCGGGCTACGTCGAGCCGTGGGAACCGGAGTCGCACGAGCAGAACCAGATCGTGATGCGGGTCGTCGCTGGAGCTGCGGCCGCCTACGCGGGGGCCGGCTACTTCACGATCGTCGCGGGATTGTCATTCCCGGCTGGTTCCTCGAACCGTTACGCGATGCGCTCCAAGACGCGGGACACAAGGTTGCCTACGCCGTGCTCCGGGAGCCATTGCAAATATGCAGGGCGCGGGCACAGTGGCGGGAACGCGAGCCACTAGCTAAGCCCAAGGTCGTCGAACGCCTTTGGCAGAACTTCACGGACCTCGGCGAGCTCGAGCGGAACGTCCTTGACTTGGAAGGCAGGAGTCCCGAGGAGGCGGCCGGCATGCTGACGCAGGGGCTTGCGGGGGGACTCCTCACACTTTGAGCGACGCCCGCGATGGTGCGAAAAGGCGCCCGCCGGTTGACGGGCGCCTTTTCGTTTGACTACTTGACGGTCAGCGTGCCTTCCATACCCGCTTCGCGGTGGCCGGGCACGGTGCAGAAGAAGGTGTAGGTGCCGGGCTTCAGGTTTTCGAGGCTTGCCGTGGAGGAGGCTTCGGCGACGAGTTCGGTCTTGCCGATCACTTTGCCGCTGGAGTCTTCGACGGCGACGTCATGCATCAGGGCCTGGGGGTTTTTGAAGTCGATCGTCACGTTGCCGGCTTTGGCTGTGAGCGATTTGGTGGTGTAGGCGAGTTCGCCGCCCGGGTCGGCTTCGACGTTGATGGTTTCGCCGCCGCCGGAGCCGCCGCCGCTGCCGCCGGTCGTGGCTTCGCTGCTCGGCGCGGATTCGGTCGTGGTGCTGCTGGTGCTGTTGCTGCTGCTACCGCAGGCGACGAGCGCGACTGAGGCGAGGATGAGTACGAACAGGGCACTGGCCTTCTTCATACGACTGGTCCTTTCGGTGGGGAGGCGAGGCTTAGGGAGACTGTAACTGGATACGACTTCTGCGCAAGCGGGGTTCAGCGGCCGTTGAACTCGGCCTTGCCCCCGCCGAAGAAAGCCTCCACCCCGGCGCGCAGGTCCTCGGTCGCCATGCTGTCGGCGATGCCGTGACGCTCCAGCTGCAGGTGCTCGGTGAGGGTGTTCTCGATGCTCTGCCCGCAGAGCAGTTTCGACATCCGCACGTAATAGGGCGCCTTCGCGGCGAGCTTCTCCGCCTTGGCCCGCGCCCGCGCGGTCAGATCATCCGGCGCCACCACCTCGGCGACGAGGCGCTCGGCAAGGGCGTCCTGCGCGGTCATGTTGGGGTCGTTGAGGAGGATCTCCAGGGCGCGGCTGGGGCCGACCACGCGCGGCAGGAAGTAGGTCATGCCGCCGTCCGGCGAGGCGCCGATGCGGCCGTAGGCGCAAGCGAAGAAGGCCGACTCCGAGGCGATCCGGGTATCGCAGGCGAGGGCAAGCGAGAAGCCGGCTCCGGCGGCGGGCCCGTTGACGGCGGCGATCACGGGGTAGGGAATCCGGCGCAGGTCGACGATCGCCTGGTGCAGGGCCTCGGCCCCACGGCGCACTTCGGAGGGAAGGTCGATCTCCTCGGCCTCGACCCCTTTCTGAAACCAGGTGACGTCGCCGCCGGCGCAGAAGGCTTTGCCCGATCCGGTCAGGATCAGTGCCCGTAGGGGAGCGCGGTCCGCCAGCCAGGAGAAGGCGACCGTCATCTCGCCGATCATCTCCGGGCTCATCGCGTTGAAGGCGTCGGGCCGGTTGAGGGTGAGGGTGCCGATCTCGCCGTCGATCTCGATCTGCATCGTGTTGAGATCGGGCGGGCTCAGGGTCTGGGTCGTCATCTTGCTCTCCATGTCGGGCGGGAGTCTCCCTCCACCGTTTGGCCGGGTGGCCAGGAGCCTACCCTTATGGCTGATGGCCGACCCTGATCGCAACGGCAACCTCACCCGCGCCGAGCGGGTTGCGCAGCAACGCCGCGCCCTGCCCGATTCGCCGGGGGTCTACCTCTTCCATGACAGCGATGGCGAGGTGATCTACGTCGGCAAGGCACGCTCGATCCGCAAACGGGTGGGCTCCCACTTCTCCGGCGGCGACCGCCGCCTGACCAGCCAGATCGACCAGATCGACGTGCTCGTCACCGCGACCGAGGCCGAGGCCCTGCTCGCAGAGCAGAGCTTCATCAAGCGCCACCGGCCCCGCTTCAACATCCGCCTGCGCGACGACAAGTCCTACCCCTACGTTTGCGTCAGCCTCGACGAGGACTATCCCCGCGTCTATTTCACCCGCGAGAAGCACCGCCCGGGCCGGGCCTACTTCGGCCCCTTCTCCAGCGCCAAGCGAGTCAGGGAGACACTCGACCTGCTCGGCAAGCTGTTCCAGTTCCGCACCTGTGAGGGGCATGAGCCGGGTCGACGCTCAGGCAGCCCCTGTCTCGATTACTACATCAAGCGCTGCGGGGCGCCATGCGTGGGCTACGTGACCCGCGAGGAGTACCGCCACAACATCGACGCGATTGTCGACTTCCTCTCCGGCCGTTACCGCCAGGTCGAGCGCGACGAGCAGGCGAAAATGGAAACGGCGTCCGCGGCCCAGGAATTCGAGCGCGCCGTCCTGCATCGCGACCGATTGAAGGCGATCCGCTCGCTGTTCGAGCGCCAGCGCGTCGCCGGCGGCACAGTCGGCACCGCCGACCTGATCGGTGTCGCCGCCGAGGGAGTCGATGCCAACGCCCAGGTCTTCCAGGTCCGCGACGGCATCCTCGCCGAGCGCCAGAGCTTCTACCTCGACAACCAGGCCGAACGCGAGCCGGCCGAGGTGACCGAGGAGTTCATCGGCCAGTACTACGCGGCCTCGCCGTCGATGCCGCGCACGATCGTCGTCGGCCCCTATATGGCCGACCGGGCCGAGTTGCTGGCCGAGGCGCTGAGCGAGCGGCGCGGCTCCAGGGTCGAGGTGCGGGTCGCCGAGCGCGGCGACAAGCGGCGATTGCGGGAGATGGCGGAGCGCAACGCCCGCCTCGCGCTCGACCAGGACCGCCTCCGCCGCGAGCATCACCGCCAGCGCCGGGTCGAGTCCCTGGCCGTCCTGCGCGAGGCGCTGGAGATGGAGGAGTTGCCGGTCCGGATCGAGGGCTTCGACATCTCCAACCTCGGCGGCGAGCACACCGTCGCCTCGATGGTCGTGTTCGAGGGGGGTGCGACGAAAAAGGCCCACTACCGGCGCTTCCGCATCCGTGGCGACGACGGCGAGGGTGGCCGCTCGGGCGGCGGCCCCGACGATTTCGCCTCGATGGAAGAGGTGTTGAGGCGCCGCATGAGCCGCTATTTCGAGCAGGCTGACCTTTCCCCGCATGACAAGGATCGCGACGCGAGCTTCGCGACGCTGCCGTCACTGGTGATGATCGACGGCGGCAAGGGTCAGCTCGCGTCCGGGCTGCGGGCCCTGCGGCCCTTCACCGAGCTTGGCGTGACCGTGATCAGCCTCGCCAAGCGGCTGGAGGAGGTCTACGTCCCCGGGCGCTCGGCGCCGATCGAGCTGGCCGCCGACTCGGAGGCCTCCAAGCTCCTGCAGCGGGTCCGCGACGAGGCTCACCGCTTCGCGATCGAGCATCACCGCGGCCGCCGCGATCGGGCGATGACCGGCTCGGTCCTCGACGAGCTGAAGGGCGTCGGCCCGGTGCGCAAGCGTGCCCTGCTCCAGCACTTCGGCTCTCCAGAGCGGTTTGTCTCGGCCACGCGCGAGGAGCTGGAGGCAGTGCCCGGCGTGCCTGGCAAAGTAGCCCGCGAGATCCACGAGCAGCTCAACAGAACGAGCTGAGGAGCGATGGCGAAAGCCAAGAAGACCGAGGCGAAAGAGCGGGACCACGACGGCAAGGAAATGGGCCGCGAGGTGACGCTGGTCGTGATCACCGGCCACTCCGGCGCCGGCAAGTCCGAAGCGATCGCCGCCTTCGAGGACGGCGGCTACTTCTGCGTCGACAACTTGCCGCCACGGATGATTGGCAGCCTCGGCGAGCTCTTCCGCCACGAGGGCAGCGGGGTCGAGCGCGCCGCAGTCGTCTCCGATGTGCGCGGCGGCGACTACTTCGACGACCTGGTCCAGGTTCTCGACGACCTCGAGGCCGACGGCCTGGCGCCGCGGGTGCTCTTCCTCGAGGCCGACGAGGAGACCCTGGTCGACCGCTACAAGGAGACCCGCCGCCGCCATCCGCTGGCGCCGGAGGGCCGGATCGTCGAGGGGATCCGGGCCGAGCGCGAGCTGCTCTCGCCGCTGCGCGCCCGCGCCGGCGTGGTGATGGACACCAGCGACCTGACCGGCGGCCAGCTGCGGCGCCGGATCGCCGAGGACATGCTGGGCAGTGAGAGCGGTGGCAAGCTGGCGCTGACGCTGCTCACCTTCGGTTTCAAGAACGGCCCGCCGCGCGATGCCGACCTCACCCTCGATGTCCGCTTCCTGCCCAATCCCCACTACGTCGACGACCTGCGGCCGCTGACCGGGCTCGACAAGAGCGTCCGCAAATACGTCGAGTCCGGGACCCTGGCCGGGGAGTTCTACGGCCGGCTGCTGCCGCTGCTCGAGTTCCTTGTTCCCGCTTATGTGGCCGAGGGCAAGAGCCATCTGACGATCGCGGTCGGCTGCACCGGTGGCCGCCACCGCTCGGTCACGGTTGCCGACCGGATTCGCCGCGACCTCGCCGCCCGCGACGACGTGATCGTCCGCGTCAAGCACCGCGACGTCGAGCTCGACAGCTGAGCCACTCCGGGTCGCGGCTCCGCCGACCATAGAATCGACGCGCTTTGCCCGATCCAGTCATCTCCATTCGCGGCCTGCGCAAGAGCTACGGTGACTCCGAGGCCGTTCGCGGCATCGATCTCGAGGTCCAGGCCGGCGAAGTCTTCGCCTTCCTTGGCCCCAACGGCGCCGGCAAGACGACGACGGTCGAGATCCTCGAGGGCTACCGCGGGCGCAGCGGGGGAGAGGTGACCGTCCTCGGCGAGGACCCCGAGCGCGCCGGTCGTGACTGGCGTGAGCGGATCGGGATCGTCCTCCAGAGCTGCCGCCTCGACCCTTACCTGACCGTGCGCGAGTCGCTCGGCCTCTACGCGGGCTACTACCGGGCGCCGCGGCCGATCGACGAGGTGATCGAGCTGGTCGGGTTGGAGGAGAAGGCCGACGATCGAGCCAGTCGCCTCTCCGGCGGCCAGCAGCGCCGGCTCGACGTCGGCATGGCCCTGATCGGCGACCCTGAGTTGCTCTTCCTCGACGAGCCGACCACCGGTTTCGACCCCTCGGCCCGTCGCCAGGCCTGGGACGTGATCGCCGGCCTGCGCGATCTCGGCAAGACCATCTTCCTCACCACTCATTACATGGACGAGGCACAGCGTCTCGCCGACCGGGTGACGATCATCTCCGCCGGCGAGATCGTCGCCCGCGGCACGCCGGAGGATCTCGGCGATCGCGAGAGCCTGCCGACGAGGATCGCCTACCGCCTCGACGGCAAAGAGCTCTCGATCGAGACGACGACGCCGGTTGAGGCTCTGCACGAGCTGACCGGGCGCGCCTTGGAGCAGGGGCTGGAGATCGAAAACCTGGAAGCGACTCGGCCCAACCTCGAGGACATCTACCTCTCGCTCACCGCGGAGGCCGCCGAGTGAGCGGCCTCGCGCTTGTCCTTCATCAGTTCCGCTACGACCAGAAGGCGTTCCGGCGCAACCCCGCTTCGCTCTTCTTCACCGTCGCCTTCCCGGTCATCCTGCTGCTGATCTTCGCCACCATCTTCGGGGGCCAGACCGTGAACGTGCGCGGCGGGATCAAGACCACCGCCTACTACGTGCCGGCGATCATCACCCTCTCCGTCATCTCGTCGACGATGCAGAGCCTGGCGATGTCGCTGGTGATCGCCCGCGAGGACGGGCGTTTGAAGCGCGGCCGCGGCACCCCGATGCCGCCCTGGGTCTTCATCGCCGGGCGGGTCGGCAACTCGATCGTCGTCGCCGTGATGATGTTGGCGCTGCTCGCCGTGATCGGCCGTGTCCTCTACGGGGTCGCGATTCCCTGGGGCCAGTTGCCGGCGATCCTGATCACCCTGGTCATCGGGGCTGCCGCCTTCTGCTGCCTCGGCATCGCCCTGACCGCGGCGATCCCCTCCCAGGACGCGGCGGCGCCGATCGTCAACGCTCTGCTCTTGCCGCTCTACTTTCTCTCCGGGGTCTTCATTCCCGACGACCAGCTCCCCAACGGCGTCATCCACTTCGCCGACGCCTTCCCGATCCGCCACTTCTTCGAGGCCTTTTTCAACGCTTATATACCGGCGGGAGGCGGCTCTGGCATCGAGTGGGGCAGCCTCGGGATCGTCGCTGCCTGGGGCGTGGTCGGCCTACTGCTGGCGGTTCGCTTCTTCCGCTGGACCCCGCGCGGCGGCTGAGCGCACGACCCGGCGACTGGGCTCCCGTATAGCCTGCCGCCCGCAATGTTGCATCACGTCCTCCTTGAGGTCTCCGACCTCGATCGCAGCGCGGATTTCTACGATTCGCTGCTCGCGCCGCTGGGCTGGCGGCGTCATTTCGACGAAGACGAGACGATCGGCTGGGGAATTGCCAGGCCCGTCTTCTTCATCGCCGCCCACCATCCGCCCAAAGCCGGCTTCGGGCTGCTCAGCTTTTCGGGCTTGGGGATTGTGGCCGTCAAGGCCGCCTGGGAGGCGGGAGTACGCTCGGGGGGCACCAACGTCAGCGACCCTGGTGAGCGCCGGTCCTACGGATCGGGCTCCTATTCGGCGTTCGTCAAGGACCCGGACGGGTATGAGATCGAAATCACCATCGGCTCCGACTAGCCCAGCTCTTCGACTTCATAACATCGGCACCCCTAACGACTCAGGAGGCATGACTTCATGGCAGTGAAGGTCGGCATCAACGGCTTCGGCCGCATCGGGCGCAACGTCTTCCGCGCGGCCCACGCAGCGGGTGCCGAGCTCGAGTTCGTCGCGGTCAACGACCTCACCGATCCGGCGACGCTCGCCCACCTGCTCAAGTACGACTCGATCCTGGGCCGCTTCCCGGGCACGGTCGAGGCGGGCGAGGGCGCGATTGTGGTCGATGGGACCGCGATCAAGGTGCTCTCCGAGCGTGACCCGGCGGCACTGCCCTGGGGCGACCTCGGCGTCGACGTCGTGATCGAGTCGACCGGCTTCTTCACCGCCCGCGACGACGCCGGCAAGCACCTCGCCGCCGGCGCCAAGAAGGTGATCATCTCGGCCCCGGCCAAGGAGCCCGACGTGACCGTCGCCCTCGGCGTCAACTTCGACACGGCGTATGACCGGGATAGCCACCACATTATCTCCAACGCCTCCTGCACGACCAACTGCCTGGCGCCGCTGGCCAAGGTGCTGAATGACTCGTTCGGGATCGAGCAGGGCCTGATGACCACGATCCACGCCTACACCGCCGACCAGCGCCTGCAGGATATGCCGCACAAGGACCTACGACGGGCGCGGGCGGCGGCGCTCAATCTGATCCCGACCACGACCGGGGCCGCCAAGGCCGTCGGCCTGGTCCTGCCGGAGCTGAACGGCAAGCTGAACGGGTTTGCGATGCGGGCGCCGGTCGCGACCGGCTCGGTCGTCGACCTCGTCTTCAGTACGCCCGAGCCGGTCAGCGCCGAGCAGGTCAACGCTGCGGTCAAGTCGGCCGCCGAGGGGCCGATGAAGGGCATTCTCGCCTACACCGAGGATGAGATCGTCTCCACCGACATCGTCCAGGACCCGCACTCCTCGATCTTCGACGCCGGCCAGACGATGACTATCGGCGACGGCCGCCTGGTCAAGGCGGTCTCCTGGTATGACAACGAGTGGGGTTACTCGAACCGCTGCGTGGAGCTGGCGGGCAAGGTTCTCTGAGCCTCGCCGGGGTCATCGCGCGGTGAGCTTCTCCAAGGCAAGCGTCCGCGACGCCGACGTGGCGGGCAGGCGGGTCCTGGTCCGGGTCGACTTCAACGTGCCGCTCGACGACGGCGCGGTCGCCGACGACACCAGGATCCGCGCGGCCCTGCCGACGATCGAATTGCTGCGCGAGCGCGGGGCGGCGATCGTGCTCGTCTCCCACCTCGGCCGTCCCCAGGGCGAGGTGGATCCGGCGCTCTCGATGCGACCGGTGGCCGAACGGCTCTCGGAGCTGCTCGGGGTCGAGGTGCGTCAGGCGCCGGCGGTGATCGGCCGCGACGTCGAGACGCTGGCCCACGGCCTCGGTCCCGGCGACGTCTTGCTGTTGGAGAACGTCCGCTTCGAGCCGGGGGAGACCGAGAATGACCCGGATCTGGCGGGCGCCCTCGGTGAGCTTGCCGACCTCTACGTCAACGACGCCTTTGGCGCCGCCCACCGCGCCCACGCCAGCACCGCGGGGGTCGCCGGTCGCCGGCAGGGCTACGCGGGGCTGCTCTTGGAGCGGGAGGTGTCGGAATTGACCGAGGTGGTTGAGTCGCCGACGCGCCCGCTTGTCGTCCTGCTTGGCGGCTCCAAGGTCAGCGACAAGGTCGGGGTGATCGAGCGCTTCCTCGAGGTCGCCGATGAGATTCTGATCGGCGGCGCGATGTGCTTCAGCTTCTTCCGCGCGCAGGGGATCGAAACCGGCGACTCGCTGGTCGAGGAGGAGGGCGTCAAGCTCGCCGCCGAGGCGCTGGAGCGGGCCAAGTCCTCCGACTGCGAGCTGATGCTGCCTGTCGACCTCGTGCTCGGCAAGAGCTTCGACGCTGAGACCGAGACCCGTGAGAGCGACAGCGTCGCCGTCCCCGAGGGCTGGATGGGCCTCGACATCGGCCCCAAGTCGGCTGCCGCCTACGCGGAGGAGATCGCAAAGGCGGGCACGGCCTTGTGGAACGGGCCGATGGGCGCCTTCGAGTTGGCCCCGTTTGCGGCCGGCACCCGCGCCGTCGCCGAGGCCGTGGCCGTGGCGCCGGGAACGACCGTGCTCGGCGGCGGCGACTCGGTCGCCGCGATGCAGCAGTTCGGGCTCGGTGACAAGGTGGATTGGCTTTCGACCGGAGGAGGAGCATCGTTGGAGCTGCTTGAGGGAAAGAAACTGCCGGGAGTGGAGGCCTTGCTCGATGCCTAGTCGCACGCCGTACCTCGCCGCCAACTGGAAGATGAACAAGACCATTGCCGAGGCCTCGGACTTCGTCGACTCACTGCTGCCGCGGATCGCCGCGACCCAGAGCGACGTCGTCATCTGCCCTCCCTTCCTCGCCCTCAGCGAAGTGGTCGAGCGCTCGCGCGGCAGCGCCGTCACCGTCGCCGCCCAGAACATGCACGAGGCGGAGTCCGGCGCCTACACCGGCGAGATCTCGGCCGCGATGCTGCTCGAGGCCGATGTCGACGCCGTCATCCTCGGCCACTCCGAGCGCCGCCGGCTCTTCGGCGAGACCGACGAGGCGCTGGCTCGCAAGGTCCCGGCCGCGCTCGCCGCCGCCCTCGAGCCGATCCTCTGCGTGGGCGAGACGGAGGAGGCGCGCGACGCTGGGCAGACCGACGCCGTGCTCACCGCCCAGATCGAGGCCGACCTTGCCGCGGTCGACGCCCGTGACCTGGAGCGAGTCGTCGTCGCCTACGAGCCGATCTGGGCGATCGGGACCGGTCGCACCGCGACCCCGGAGCAGGCGCAGGAGACGATCGCCTTCATCCGCGACCTGCTGCGCACGAGAGGAGCGAACGCCGATGCGGTGCGGATCCTCTACGGCGGCTCGGTCAAGCCCGGCAACGCCGCCGAGCTGCTCTCCCAGCCCGACATCGACGGCGCCCTGGTCGGGGGAGCGAGCCTTGACCCTGACGACTTCGCGGCGATCGTGGAAGCGGCGGGTTGACCCTCCCGGTCCCCTCGCTGGCGCTGGTCATCCTCGACGGCTGGGGGCTGGCCGAGCCCGGCCCCGGCAACGCGATCTCGCTGGCGCGGACGCCGGTCTTCGACCGCCTCTGGGGCCAGTATCCGCACACCCAGCTCTCCGCCCAGGGTCGCGATGTCGGCCTTCCCGATGGTCAGATGGGCAACTCCGAGGTCGGCCACCTCAACCTCGGCGCCGGGGCGATCGTCAAGCAGGACCTGGCCCGGATCGACGACGCGATCGCCGACGGCAGCTTTTTCGACAACGAGGCGCTGCTGGCCGCCTGCGAGAAAGCCCGCAACAGCCCGCGCGGACGCATGCACCTGCTCGGCCTCGTCTCCGACGGCGGCGTTCACTCCGGCTGGGAGCACATCGAGGCCTGCATCGAGTTGGCCGCCGAGGAGGGTGTGCCCGACATCGTCTTCCACGCCTTCACCGACGGCCGCGACACGCTTCCCCACGGTGGCCGCGCCTACCTGGCGGAGCTTGAGCGCTGGTTGCGCCAGGCGGGCCGGGTTGGGACCGTCAGCGGCCGTTACTACGCGATGGATCGCGACACTCGCTGGGAGCGGGTCAAGCTCGCCTACGACGCGATCGTCCACGCCCAGGGGCAGAAGGCGCCGAGCACGGAGGAGGCGATCTCCTCCTCCTACGAGCACGATGAGACCGACGAGTTCGTCAAGCCGACGGTTATCGGCGACTACGACGGCGCCGAAGCCGGTGACGTCGCCCTCTTCATCAACTTCCGCCCCGATCGCGCCCGCGAGATGACAAGGGCGCTGGCCGAGCCCGGTTTCGAGGAGTTCACCCGCGCCGGCGGTCCGCTGCTCGACCTGACGACGATGACCCGGTACCGCAAAGAGTGGCCCTACCCGGTCGCTTTCCCGGAGGACAGGCCGAAGACGACGATTGCCAAGGTGATCGCCGAGGCGGGGGGGAAGCAGCTGCACGTGGCCGAGACCGAGAAGTACGCCCATGTCACCTACTTCTTCAACGGCGGCCGCGAGCAGGAGTGGGAGGGCGAGGAGCGCTTCTTGGTCGAGTCGCCGCGCGACGTGCCGACCTACGACCACAAGCCCGAGATGAGCGCCCGCGGCGCGGCCGATTCCTTCGTCGGCCACTGGAGCGGCGGCGACTACAGGTTCGGGATCATCAACTTCGCCAACCCGGACATGGTCGGCCACACCGGCGTGATCCCGGCCGCGGTCGCCGCGGTCGAGGAGGTGGACGGTTGTCTCGGCGACGTGGTCGAGGCCGTGCTCGTCTCGGGTGGGGCCTGCATTGTCACCGCCGACCACGGCAACTGCGACCACATGCTCGAGCCCGACGGGTCGCCGAATACAGCCCACTCGCTCAACCCGGTGCCGCTGATCGTCACCGCGGAGGGAATCGACCTGCGTGAGAGCGGCATCCTCGCCGACGTCGCCCCGACGGCCCTGGAGCTATTGGGCATCCCCCAGCCCTCAGAGATGACCGGCACCTCGCTGATCGCGCCGCGTTTGCTGGATTGACCACACGATGGTGTGGTCAAATGAGCAATCGATGAGATGAGAGCCGATCCGGAGCGGCTGAGGTTTGAGATCGAGGCGCGCGACGGCGCGGCGCGGTCGGGAGTGATCCATACGGCGCACGGACCGATCGAGACGCCCGCCTTCATCCCTCTCGCTACGAAGGGCTCGGTGCGCGGGCTCGAAGCCGAGGAGGTGGCCGGGCTGGGCTACGAGATGGTCCTCGGCAACACCTACCACCTGTTCGTCTCACCTGGGCCGGAGCGGATCGCCAACGCCGGCGGCCTGCATCGGTTCATGGGCTGGGAGCGGGCGCTGATCACCGACTCCGGCGGCTTCCAGGTCTTCTCGCTGGCGCATGGGGGAGTGGCGAACGAGGTCAAGGGCAGCGGCCGGTCCGGGGGAGAGCACGGCTCCAAGGTCGAGATCACCGAGGAGGGGGCCGCCTTCCGCTCCTACCGCGACGGCTCCGAACTGTTCATCTCACCCGAGGTCTCGATGCGGGTGCAGGCGGCGCTCGGCTCCGACATCGCCCTCGTTTTCGACGAGTGCACGCCCTATCACGCGGATCGTGAGTACACGGCGCGCTCGACCGAGCGGACCCACCGCTGGCTGGGCCGCTGCCTCGACTGGCACGAGCGCGAGGGACCGCGGCGCCAGGCCGTCTTCGGGATCGTCCAGGGAGGAGTCCACGAGGACCTGCGACGCGAATCGGCCCAGTTCGTCTCCGAGGCCGGGGTGGACGGCCTCGCGATCGGCGGCACTCTAGGCCGCGACAAGGATGAGATGCGCGAGGTCCTGGCGATGACCGCGCCGCTCCTGCCCGAGGCGGCGCCCAAGCACCTGCTTGGCATAGGCGAGGTGGACGATCTCCTCGCGGGCATCGCCCTCGGCCTCGACGTCTTCGACTGCGCGGTCCCGACCCGCCTCGCCCGCCACGGAGTGGCCCTGGTC
>DATCBF010000064.1:0-2063 GCA_036512025.1 Solirubrobacterales bacterium | reverse complement strand
TCACGCCCCGCACGCGCTGTCGGCCTACTACCTGATCGCTCCAGCCGAGGCGTCGGCCAACCTGGCGCGCTTCGACGGCGTCCGTTACGGCCTGCGCGTCGCCGGTGACTCCGATCTGGAGACGATGTACAGCCGGACCCGCGGCGAGGGATTTGGCCCCGAGGTCAAGCGGCGCGTCATGCTCGGCACCTACGCGCTGTCCAGCGGCTACTACGACGCCTACTACGGGACCGCGTTGAAGGTCCGCACGAAGATCGCCGACGACTTTCGCGCAGTGTTCGAGCAGTTCGACTTCGTGGCGACGCCGACCAGCCCGTGGATCGCTTTCGGGCTGGGCTCCAAGACGGCCGACCCACTCGCCATGTACCTCAACGACTTCTGCACCGTGCCGATGCCGCTGGCCGGGATCCCGGCGCTCTCGATCCCCTCGGGCTTGAGCGAGGGGATGCCGGTCGGCTTCCAGCTGGCCGGGCCGGCCTTCTCGGAGAATCGCCTGCTCGATGCCGCCTATGCCCTTGAGCAGGCCATCGCCTTCGATGGAGCGGCGGTCCGGGCGTGACCGAGCACGAGTACGAGGCGGTGATTGGGCTCGAGATTCACGTCCAGCTCAAGACCCGCACGAAGATGTTCTGCGGCTGCGAGCTTTCGTTCGGCGATCCTCCCAACACCCACACCTGTCCCACGTGCCTGGGACTGCCGGGAGCGCTTCCGGTCGTCAACGCCGCCGCGGTCGACTACGCCATCCGCATCGGGCTGGCACTCGAGTCCGAGATCGCCCCCCGGTCGATCTTTCACCGCAAGAACTACTTCTATCCCGACTCACCGAAGGGCTACCAGATCTCCCAGTACGACGTGCCGATCTGCAGTGGCGGTCGGCTGGGGGAGGTGCGCGTTCATCGCGTGCATCTCGAGGAGGACGCGGCCAAGCTCGTCCACGTCGGCGAGAGCGGGCGCATCCACGGGTCAGATCGCAGCGTCGTGGACTTCAACCGGTGCGGAACGCCCCTGGTGGAGATCGTTACGGAGCCTGATCTGCGCTCTCCCGAGCAGGCCCACGAGTGGCTGTCGCTGCTGCGCACCACCCTGCGCCAGCTCGGCGTCTCCGACGTCAACATGGACGAGGGCTCGCTGCGCTGCGACGCCAACGTCTCGGTGCGCCCGGCCGGCACCTCCGCGCTTGGGACGAAGACCGAGCTCAAGAACATGAACTCGTTCCGGTTCCTGGAGCGGGGAGTGCGCAAGGAGATCGAGCGTCAGGTCGAGCTGCTGGAACGCGGTGCCCCGGTGCTCCAGGAGACGCTGCACTTCGACCCCTCCACAGGTCACCTGACGGCTTTGCGCTCCAAGGAGGAGGCTCACGACTACCGCTACTTCCCCGAGCCCGATCTCGTGCCTCTGCTCGCGACCGCGGAGATGACCAGCGCCGCGGCGGCCAAGGTCCCCGAGCTTCCGGCGCAGCGGGCGCAGCGGCTGGAGAGCGAGCTCAGCCTGAGTCCCGGGCGCGCTCGGGACCTGGCCTTCCGGCGGGAGCTGGCCGATTACTTCGAGAGCGCACTGGCGACCGTCTCCGACGGCCCGGCGGTCGCTGTCGAGCTCTCCAACTGGATCCCGCAGCTGGTGGAGCGGATCGGCTCAGACACCGACCCGACCCGCAGCCGGGTGTCTCCGGGAGCGCTCGCCGCCCTGGCGGCGATGGTCAGCGCTCGGGAGGTCAGCCGCGACGCCGCTGGCGAGGTCCTGACCAAGCTGGCAGCAGAAGGGGGAGACCCGAGAGCGATCGTTGAGCGAGAGGGTTTGGGGGCGCTCGGCGAAGACGACGGCGACGGTCTTGCCGCGATCGTCGCGGCTGCGATCTCCGCGGACCCCGAGGCTGCTGGCAAGGTCAGGGCCGGCAACAGGAAAGCGATCGGCCCACTGGTCGGCTACGTGATGAGAGAGACCAAGGGCCGCGCCGACGGGGGTGAGGTCACGCGCCTGATCCTCGAGCGGCTCGGCTCGGGCTGACGGTGCGTAAATCCGATCATCAACTCCGAAGGGCCAGCTGGCCCCAGCAATGACGAAGG
>DATCBF010000063.1:0-9292 GCA_036512025.1 Solirubrobacterales bacterium | reverse complement strand
GCCCTCGCCGCAGGCGCCGACGCGGCAGGAGGGGCGGCCGCGGCCGCCGCAAAGAGCTTGAGGCGACCTTTGACCACGGCGAGACCGACGGCTACGGCCTCTGGCTCGACCCCTCGGTCAAAGACAACCCCGTCTATTCCGAGCACTGGGCCGGCCAGCGCGAGGTCACGGTGCGGATCGACGCCGATCAGATCGTGATCCGGCGTCCCGGCGCGCCTGAGCCCGCAGGCTCGGGCAGCGGTAGCAACAGCAGCGACAGCGACGACGACTGAGCGGCGCCAGCCGCTCCTATTCGCCCAGGACGACCACGCGGCCACCGGCAAAGTCGGCAGCGACGCGTAGGTAGAGCCAGAAGGCCGCGTCGGCGAGCATCATCGGGTCGACCTCGGAGCCGGGGTCGATTTCAAGCGCCACCTGCTGACACCAGTCGATCCCGTCGCCATAGGCATCCGCCAGGTCCGCGGCCCGAAAGGTCGGCCCCAGCCGCCGCTGCAACTCATCGCGGACCGCGCCCACCACCCGGTCGGCACGGCGGCGCAGGGGCGGGTCGTCAGCCAGCGCCTGGTAAGAGCGCCAACCCTCCTCCCATTGATAAAGGCCGTTCTCGAGCGGATAGGTCACGCCGCTGAGGTTACGCGCCGGGGGCGTTGGGGATCTGGCGCAGAGGGGCGTTGGCGGGGCCACAGGCCAGTGGGTCCAGTTCGAGTCCGTGCGGGATCTTCCAGACCGTGACCTGCCCTTCACGGTCGACCGGCGTCACCGAGGGCTCGTCGCGCAGCCAGCGGCCCTCCGGCGAGGCGATCGGACTGCCGGGGTGGATGAAGTTGAGAAAGGGCGCGGTGACGAGGTAGTCAAGATCGGCTTCGTTGACCGCCGTTCGGAACGCCCGGCAAGTCGGGATCGCGTTGAAGGCGCCGTGCGGTCCCTTTTCCCCGAGCACCACGACCCGGTTGGAGAGATCGGTGCCGTAGAAGCCGTACTGGGAGAACTCGGCGCTGGTGCCGACGAGCCCGATTCGCAGGTCGCTGGTGTCGCGGGCCCAGCGATACGCCGAGTTGAGGTCCATCCCCGGAATGCTGGTTTCCGCCACCGCATTGCGGAAGCGTTCGCGCAGGTAGTGGCGCTGCACCGGGTAGCCGACCGCGACCACCACAACCGCGAGAACGGCGAATCCGGCGGTGATCGTGACCCGGCCTGCTCCCCGTGCTCGCGCAAACAGCAGGCCGGCCGGGACCAGCACCAGGAGGAAGGCGAGGGCAACACCGAAGATGCGTGAGGGATCGCGCAGGACCGCGTCGGAGCGTGTGGTGAGAAGCAGGACCACGAGCAGGGCGCCGAGCATCAGCCAGCGGCGGCGCTCACTCTCCAGCCCGCGCGCCAGCGGCAGCAGGGTGAGAGAGGCGAGCAGCGCCGCGTAGAGGTAGCGGATGTTGATCGCAAAGGCATCCGGCGCCCCATCGGGGCCGGCGGCGCTGAGCGGCGTGAACAGATAGGCGACAAGCCCGAACAGGGCGACACCTCCCATCCAGCGCAGCACCCGGTCGCGCCCCCAGGCCAGTGCCAGCACCGCGCCCGCGATCGCGCCAAGGACGACCAGCGGCCAGAGGCCGCCGAAGGCATGGTGCAATCCCGGGGCGAAGTAGTCGCGCCAGACGCCGGTGTCGGTCGCGTAGTGGGCGATGCTGAAGTCCGGTCGCGCCGTCTGCAGGTGCTCTGGGTGCGACAGGGAGATCGGCCCCAGGCGCTCGACCTCGGGCAGCGGGTTGCCGGCGACGACGAGGTTGCGCAGGTACCAGAACCCGCCGCCAAGCAGGGCCGGGACAAACCACCAGCCGGCGGCCGCGCGCCGGCGGCCGGCTGGAGCCATCACCAGCACCGCAATCGTCAGCGCTGCGGCCATCGCCAGCGCGGTCACCTTGGTCCCGGCCGCAAGCCCAACCGCCAGCCCAGCAACGGCAAGCGGCCAGCCAACGGGCAGGGATGCCTTCTCTTTCCCCTTCTCTCCGGCCGCCTCGGCACGCTCAGCCGCCCAAGCATTGACCAGGATCGCAATCGCGGCAAGCAGCAACGCCGCCGCGACCAGATCGTTCTTGGCGGCAGCGGGCTCGCGCACGATGAGGATGTGGCTCTCGAGCAGGAGCGCGGCGGCGGTCACCGTCAGCGGCCCCCGCCCATAGGGCCGCCCGATGCACCAAGCGGCAAGGAAGGCAACCGCCAACCAGCCGAAGTTCAGGAACAACGACAGCGTGTCGCGGTGGATGATCGCGATCCCGACCGCGTGCAGCAGCTCCGAATTCTGCGGGTAGAACCAGTTGGTGAAGACCGTGTCGACGTAGTGCATCCCGACCACGGAATGGCTCTGCACCATGTCCACCGCAAAGGGCAGGTGGTACCAGAGCGAATCGAAGTTGAAGATGCCCCGGTCGAGAGCGTCCTTCGTAGTCAGGCCCCAGTGCGCAACGACCAAGCCCACGACCCCGACGGTCACGACCATCGCGAACCAATGGACGGGGGGCGAGATCAGCGCCCCTGGGCCGGCGGGGCCCGTCGCCGTTTTGGAGCCACCGTCCCTGTGGTGCAGTTGCTCCTCGGGGCGGTCCCCCAAAACCGCGCCACCCGCCGGCAGCGAAGGCAGCGCTCCCGTGCGCCAGGCAATTGCCCCGGCCAGAGCCAGGGACGAAACAACCACGGCCCAGCCGTAGAAAAGGCTGAAGGCGCCCAACAGCTCGCTCAGCCAGATAAGTAGGGCAATACCTGTGACTGCCTCGACCAATCGCGCCGGAGCACCCGTCCAAGTGGGCATCAGCCGGCTTCTCAGCCGGACAGAGCTGAAACCCAGGGCCACGACCAAAGCGGCCAGCTCCAGAGCGCTGAGGATGTAGGAGCCGGCGCTAACCACCGGGGCGAAGGGTCAGGAGCGGAGGCCGTCGAGCACTATCGGAGTCTCGCCGGGGGCAACCATGCCCTGAGCGCGCGCTTCGCGGTCGATCACGATCGGATCGCTCGACCCCTGGATCCGCCTGTGGAGACGGGTGTTTTCCCGCTGGGCTTCGTGAAGCTGGGCTTTGGCGGCCGTGGTCGCCGTGTAGGTCTTGACGAAATCGATCGCCGGGTTGAGGTAGGAGTAGAGGACCGCGGCAAGGACGAGAGTCAGCGCGACACGACCGACGCGCTCCCAGTTGACGCGGCTGGCGCTGCGACGGGCGCCGGGTCGTTTGCGCGCGGCAGGACGACGACGGGCCCTGGAAGCCGTTGCTGAGCCGGCGTGGGCGCGCGCTGCCATGCCCGGTCATTTGCGGCCGGGCTTCGCTTTCCTTCACTAACTGGACCGCTGGACGAAGGCCTGCAGGCCCGGGAACTCGGCTTTACTGCCCAATTCCTCCTCTATTCGCAACAGCCGGTTGTACTTGGCGACGCGATCCGAGCGCGAGGGGGCGCCGGTCTTGATCTGGCCGGCGCCGGTGGCGACGGCGAGGTCGGCGATGGTCGTATCTTCGGTCTCACCCGAGCGGTGCGAGATGACGGCGGTGTAGCCCGCCTCTCGCGCCATCCGGATCGCCTCCAGGGTCTCGGTCAGGGTCCCGATCTGGTTGACCTTGACCAAAATCGAGTTGCCGACGCCAAGATCGATCCCGCGGCGCAGCCGCTCCGGGTTGGTGACGAAGAGGTCGTCGCCGACGAGCTGGACGCGCCCACCGAGGCGCTCGGTCAGCAAACGCCAGCCGTCCCAGTCCTCCTCGTCCATCCCGTCCTCGATCGAGAGGATCGGGTAGCGCGAGCAGGCGTCCTCCCAGTAGGCGGCCATCTCCTCCGGCGAGAGCGAGCGGCCCTCGTGCTCGAGCACGTAGGCGGCGCCCTTGAAAACCTCGCTGGTGGCGGGGTCGAGCGCGATGAATACATCGGCGCCGGGCTCGTAGCCGGCCGCCTCGACCCCGGCCAAGACCGCCTGCAACGCGGCCTCATTCGACTCGAGGTCCGGTGCGAAGCCGCCCTCGTCGCCACCCGCCGTCGAGAGCCCCTTCGATGCCAGGCTCTTCTTCAGGGCGTGAAAGACCTCGGTCCCGACCCGCAGGCACTCGGAGAAGCTCTCGGCGCCGGCCGGGACGACCATGAACTCCTGGAAGTCGACCGAATTATCGGCGTGGGCGCCACCGTTGAGAACGTTCATCATCGGCACCGGCAGCAGGGTCGGCTCGCCGCCTCCATAGAGCTCCGCCAGGTAGCGATAGAGAGGCTGTCCCGAATCGGCGGCGGCAGCCTTGGCCGCAGCCAGAGAGACCCCGAGGATCGCGTTGGCGCCAAGGCGGCCCTTGTTCGGGGTTCCGTCGAGCTCGATCATCGTCTTGTCCAGGGCGCCCTGCTCGGCGGCGCGGGCCCCGGTCAGGGCCGCGGCGATCTCGCCGTTGACGTTCGCGACCGCGCCGGAGACACCCTTGCCCGCCCAGGTCTCGCCACCGTCACGGAGCTCGACCGCCTCGAACTCGCCGGTCGAAGCCCCCGAAGGGACGGCCGCAAGCCCGCGGGCGCCGGACTTGAGCGTCACTTCGACCTCGACCGTCGGGTTGCCCCGGGAGTCGAGAATCTGGCGCGCGTGGATGCTGGAGATTGAACTCACGGGCGCGGCAGTCTATTGGGATGAGCGGAAGCTCAGCCGGATGGCGGCGGAGCGGTGGTCGCGCCCGGGACCGCCCCGGGGACCGTAGCCGGGACTTCGCCTTCGGCCGCCGGTTTCAGGCCCTCGGGCTGCGGGCGCTGGGGCAGCGGTTTGCCTTTCGGTTCGAGGATGCTGATGCTGCCCGGGAGGGCCGGCGCCAGCTGCTGGACCGGGGCTGGGCAGTCGGCTGGGATACCACCTTTCGCGCCGGCTTCATAGCAACCCGCAGGGGCGCTTTCGGGGTGCCCCGAGCCCTTGTAGTTGGCACAGCGCGAGATCGTGTATCCGGAAGCGCAGAAGGTGCGCGACTGCCACTTGCTGTTGTAGCCGGCGAGAAATTCGGTGAACACTTCCTGCTGCGCCTGCTGCGCAAGCTGGGATTTGATCTGCGACTGGACTTCGGCCAGAGTCTGGACTTTTTCAGGCGTCGATTTCTCGACCTCGAAGACGTAGTAACCGTTGGCGCCTTTGATCACGCCACTCACCTGGGAGACAGGGGAGCCAAAGATGGCGCCGCCCAGCGGTTCTTCCACCGAGCCTTCGGACAGGCCTGTCGTCAAGCCGCCTTTTTCTTTGCTCGAGGGGTCGATCGAGAATTTTTTGGCGACCACTTTCCAGCTCGCCGGCGAATCGTCTTTTTCGAGCAGAGCCCTGGCCTGTTCGGCTTTCGATTTCTCTTTCGCGATGACGACGCGAACGTCACGCGTCGGTTTCTGCGTGTACTGGGTAGCCGAAGAGGCGTCGTAGTAGTCCTTGATTTCACTGCTGGACGGCGTCGGCGGGCTTTCACCCAGGACTTTCTGGATTTCCGTGCTCAGCAGCTGCAGCTTCACTCTCGCGTCAACGTCCTTCTGAGTGAGATGTGAAGTCTTCAGGAATTTCGCGTATTCGGCCGGGGTTTTGAAGTTCTGGGATTTGATCGAGGCGAATTCGTCTTTGATCTGTTTTGGCGTGACCGTGATCCCCAGTTCGGTCGCCTCGCCCTGGATCCAGATCATGTCGAAGAGGCTCCCCAACGCCGTCGTCTTCAGTTCTTCATATTTTTTGGTGCCGGGTTTCGGCGGAGTTTTCAAGCCGGAGGTCCCTGCCGTCTGCACAATCGCTTTGGCGTATTCGGCCTTTGTGACCGTGCCGATGTCGCTGGGAACGCCCTTGACGATTGCGACCGCGCCCGAGGGGATCGAGGGATAGCCGAGGCCCTGCGCGATCGCGAAGCCGACGAAGAGGGCGACGAAGATGACGCCGAAGATCAGAAGGCCGAGGCGCTGACCGCGCGCAGGGCCGGACGAGCGTGCGCTCGCACCCTCTGCTTTTCCCTTGCCCGCCGTGGGCCGCTGACGCTTACTCGGACTCACGAATTCGGCAGCATAGATCAAACAACGCGTTTGGACCAGGCTCGTCGAGGCGACGCCGCCCCTCTACTCGGCGAGAACCGCTTCTCTCTTCAGCTCGCCCAGCGCCTCCGCCATCGCGAGCAGCGCCGCGAGGCGCTCTTCGGGGTCCCCCGCAGCCCGCGCGCCCACGGTTTTCTCCCGCCACTCATAAAGCGCGCCCTCGAACTTTTCACGCAGGGCGCCCGCCTGGCTCGAATCGAGATCGATCCCGGTAACGCTGAGACGCCCGCCTCGAAACTCGACGCTGCGGGCGCCGGCCAGGCCAAATTCGATCCGCGCCCGCTGTAGGCTCAGCAGATTCTCGGCCGGCTGTGGCAGCTGCCCGAAACGATCGTCGAGCTCGTCGCGGATCGCCCGCAGCTCGCCGGGCTGGCGGGCGGCGACGATGCGACGGTGGACATCGATCTTGGCCGCCTCGAAGGGAATGAACGTCGCCGGCAGGTAGGCGTCGACGGGGACGTCGAGTCGAACCGGCTCGGGCGCCTCCTCGCCCTCCTCGGCCACGGGCCCGGCCTCGGCCACCGCCTCGTCGATCATCTGGCAGTAGAGCTCGAAACCGACCGCGGCGACGTGGCCGGACTGCTCGTCGCCGAGCAGGTTGCCGGCGCCGCGGATGTCGAGGTCGCGCATCGCGATCCGGAAGCCCGAGCCGAGCTCGGTATGGTCGGCGAGGGTTGAGAGGCGAGCCGCCGCGTCCTCCGTCAGCGTCTCCGCCGACGGGTAGAGGAGGTAGGCGAAAGCACGCTCGCGAGAGCGCCCGACACGGCCGCGGATCTGGTAGGCCTGCGAGAGGCCGAGTTGGTCGGCGCGCTCGACGATCAGCGTGTTCGCGGTCGGGATGTCGAGGCCGGACTCGATGATCGTCGTTGTCACCAGGCAGTCGGCGCCGCCGCGCAGGAAGTCGAGCATCGTCTCCTCGAGCTGATTCTCGTCCATCTGCCCGTGGGCCTCGACGAAACGCGCTTTCGGCACCAGGCCACGCAACTGCTCGGCGACCTCGTGCAGGGAGTCGATCCGGTTGTGGAGGAAGAACGCCTGGCCGCCGCGCTCGATCTCGCGCTCGATCGCCCGCCGCACCAGGTCCTCGTCGTAGGGGCCGACGTAGGTGCGAACCGGGCGGCGGCCCTCGGGCGGGGTCTCGATCACGGAGATGTCGCGCAGCCCGGCCAGGCTCATCTGCAGCGTGCGCGGGATCGGTGTCGCCGAGAGCGCCAGCACGTCCACTTTCAGCTTCAGCTGGCGCAGCAACTCCTTCTGCTTGACTCCGAAGCGCTGCTCCTCGTCGACGATGACAAGGCCGAGGTCCTTGGCGCGGACGTCACGGGAGAGCAGCCGGTGGGTGCCGATCAAGACATCGACCTTGCCGGCTTCGAAGTCGGCCAGAGTCGTTTTCACCTCGGCCGCCTTACGCAGGCGGGAGACGCCCTCGACCCGGAACGGCAGGTCGGCCAGGCGCTCGCGGAAGGTGCCGTAGTGCTGCTGGGCGAGGATCGTCGTCGGCACCAGCATCAGCACCTGCTTGCCGTCGGCGGCGGCCTTGACGGCGGCACGCAGGGCGACCTCGGTCTTGCCGAAGCCGACATCGCCGCAGACGAGGCGGTCCATCGGCTGCTCCCCCTCCATGTCGCCCTTGACCGCCTCGATCGCCTCCAGCTGGTCGGCGGTCTCGCGGAAGGGAAAGGCGCTCTCCATCGTCATCTGCCACTCGCCGTCGGCGGCGAAAGCATGGCCCCGGCGGATACGGCGCTCGGCGTAGAGATTGAGCAGCTCGCCGGCGATCGCGTCGGCGGCGCGGCGAGCCCGCGACTTCATGTTCTGCCAGCGTTTTCCGCCCAGAGCCGAGAGCGTCGGTTCGCCGCCGGAGCCGACGTAGCGGCTCAGCTTGGCGAACTGGTCGGTGGGGACGTAGACGCGGTCCTCGCCTTTATATTCGAGGTAGAGGTAGTCGCGGGTGACACCGCCGACCTCGCGGGTCTCGAAGCCGGCGAAGCGAGCGACGCCGTGGTCCTCGTGGACGACGTGGTCGCCAACGCGAAGGTCGCCGAAGGCGAGGCGGCCGCGGGCGGCGGTGGGGACTTTGTCCTCGGCGCCGCGGCGGCGGTGGACAAGGCGGCGGAAGGGATAGACCGCGAGTTTCAGCTCGGGGCTGACGAAGCCCTCGCGCAGGCGCGCCTCGGCGAAGACAAGGCCGGGCTCCGGCGAGAGACGGCCGCCGCTGAGCATCGCGACGTCGATGCGGTCGAAGTTGTAGCGGGTGCGCTCGGCCTCACCGAGGTTGTCGAAGGCGACGACGGTCCGGTAGCCGGAGCGGACCTGTTTTTCGAGCTCGCCCTCAGCCTCCTGGACGCTGCGAGCCGGGGACTCGGCGCGGGCGGCGCGGAAAGCGTCCTCGTCGTCCTCACCGGCGCCGGTCAGCGACAACGACGCCCGCTGGGCCAGCGGCGCCTCGACGTCGACGTAGAGATGGCGGGCATCGTCGGCGTGCATCGCCGTCGTCACGTCCTCCCAGTGATCGCGCAGGGCGGGCTCGATCTCCTCGGCGGCGGCGAGGATGACGACGGCCTCGTCGGGCACCAGCTCCAGCGGCGCCTGAAAGTGCTCGATCGGCAAGAGGTCGGCGAGGTTGGAGAGCTGCTCGCCCTCCTCGGCCGCCTCCATCGCCGCCAGCTCGGCCATTTCGCGGTGCTCGGCGTCGAGCTCGGCCGCCGGCGCCAGCTCGACCCGCTCTGCCTCGCCGAGCGAGCGCTGAGTGAAGGTCGAGAACCAGCGCATCGACTCGACCTCGTCGCCGAACAACTCGATCCGCACCCCCCGCTCCTCGGTTGCGGGGAAGACGTCGAGAATGCCGCCGCGGACGGCGAACTGGCCGCGCTCCTCGACCTGCTCGACCCGTTCGTAGCCGGCGGCGACCAGATCCTTGGCGACGGCGCCGAGATCGATCTCGGTGCCGCTGGAGATGGCGAAGCCGGCCGGGCGCAGCGAAGCATCCGGCACGGCCTCGGCGAGCGCGGTGGCGCTGGCGACGACGACCGCGTCGCTCTCCGAGCGCAAGGCGTCGAGCGCGTCGATCCGCAGGCCGACCAGATGTGGCGGCGGGGTGACGTGGGAGGCGTAGCCGGTGCCGCGCGAGGGGTAGTAGCGGACGCGGCGCGGCGCCAGATAGGCGCGCAGGTCGGCGGCGAGGTCGCGGGCAGAGCGGTCGTCGGCAGCGACCAGGAGCGCCGGGCGCTCGGCCAGACCGCGA
>DATCBF010000062.1:0-2202 GCA_036512025.1 Solirubrobacterales bacterium | reverse complement strand
GAGGTACCGGCCTCGCGGCAGGAAAGGACTGACCGCGGGAGGTGCCGTCCGTCGCGGGCGTCGGCTCGATCCGCGCGTTACGCCACGGAGGACTGGAGCCTATGGCAGCGAAGATGATCGCGTACGACGAGGAAGCCAGGCGCGGCCTCGAACGCGGCATGAATCAGCTCGCCGACGCCGTCAAGGTAACTCTCGGCCCTAAGGGCCGCAACGTGGTGCTCGAGAAGAAGTGGGGAGCCCCCACGATCACCAACGATGGCGTGTCCATCGCCAAGGAGATCGAGCTCGAGGACCCGTGGGAGAAAATCGGCGCGGAGCTGGTTAAGGAAGTAGCAAAGAAGACGGACGACGTCGCAGGCGACGGCACCACGACGGCGACAGTGCTCGCCCAGGCGCTGGTCCGTGAGGGCCTGCGCAACGTGGCCGCCGGCGCCAACCCGATGTCCCTGAAGCGGGGCATCGAGGCGGCCGTCGAGCGGGTGAGCGAGGAACTCTCCAAGCTCGCCAAGGACGTGGAGACCAAGGAGCAGATCGCCTCGACTGCCTCCATCTCGGCTGGCGACAGCTCGATCGGCGAGATGATCGCCGAGGCGATGGACAAGGTTGGCAAGGAAGGCGTCATCACCGTTGAGGAGAGCAACACCTTCGGACTTGAGCTTGAGCTCACCGAGGGCATGCGCTTCGACAAGGGTTACATTTCGCACTACTTCGCCACCGACCCGGAGCGGATGGAGGCCGTCCTCGACGATCCCTACATCCTGATCGTCAACTCCAAGGTGTCGGCGAACAAGGATCTGCTTCCGCTCCTCGACAAGGTGGTGCAGTCGGGCAAGCCGCTCGTCATCATCGCCGAGGACGTCGATGGCGAGGCGCTGGCGACCCTGGTCGTCAACAAGATCCGCGGGCTCTTCAAGTCCGTCGCGGTGAAGGCACCCGGTTTCGGTGACCGCCGCAAGGCCATGCTTGGTGACATTGCCATCCTTACCGGTGGCCAGGTCATCAGCGAGGAAGTCGGCCTCAAGCTGGAGAGCTCCGATGTCGACCTGCTGGGCAAGGCCCGCAAGGTCGTCGTCACCAAGGACGAGACGACGATCGTGGACGGCGCGGGCGACGCCGAGCAGATCTCCGGCCGGGTCAACCAGATCCGCGCGGAGATCGAGAACACCGACTCGGACTACGACAAGGAGAAGCTCCAGGAGCGTCTCGCCAAGCTGGCCGGCGGCGTTGCCGTCATCAAGGCGGGCGCGGCGACCGAGGTGGAGCTGAAGGAGCGCAAGCACCGCATCGAGGACGCGGTGCGCAATGCCAAGGCTGCGGTCGAGGAGGGCATCGTCGCCGGCGGCGGCGTGGCCCTGATCCAGGCGGGCACGAACGCGTTCAAGAAGCTCGACCTCTCGGGCGACGAGGCGACCGGCGCGACCATCGTGCGCCGTGCGCTGGAGGAGCCGCTCAAGCAGATCGCGATCAACGCCGGCCTTGAGGGCGGCGTCGTGACCGAGAAGGTGCGGTCGCTGACCCCGGGTCACGGCCTCAACGCCGCGACCGGCGAGTATGTCGACATGTTCAAGGCCGGCATCATCGACCCGGCGAAGGTGACGCGTTCCGCTTTGCAGAACGCTGCTTCCATCGCAGGGCTTTTCCTCACCACCGAGGCAGTGATCGTGGAGAAGCCGGAGAAGAACCCGGCTCCTGCGGCGCCAGGCGGCGGCGGTGACATGGACTTCTAGCCAGCGAATGCCCTGCCGGGATTTCCCGGCGAGCGAGCGCAGCTAGGCCGAGTCCTTCCTGATCAGGCGGTTCACAACGAACCACCTGGGCCAGGGCGAGGGGGCGGTCCCGGTACAACCGGGACCGCCCCCTCCGGCCTTTTCCCAGTCAGCCGACGGTATTTTCTCGTGCATGCAGGCTGCACAAGATGCCTTATAAGAGGGATTATCTGCGCATGGACCCCTCGACCGAGCAGCTCATCCGCGACTACCTCAACCGGCTGGCGGTTGCGGCGCGGAGCAGCATGAGCCCGGACGAGCTGAGGGCCTTCCTCGGCCGGATGCATGACTCGATTGACCGGCAGTACGTGGTCTACGGCAGCCCGAGCACCGCCGAGGTCGGCAGCGCGCTTGCCGCCATGGGAGAGCCAGCGGCGCTGGTCGGCCGGGAGCACGCCCGGCTGGCGGCGGCGCGGGCCGGGCCGGATGCCAGCGG
>DATCBF010000061.1:0-8118 GCA_036512025.1 Solirubrobacterales bacterium | reverse complement strand
CGCGACTCCGCTCAACGCACCGCGGCGCTACCCGGCTGGCTGGACTTCTATAACTGGCGCAGACCGCACGGCGCCCTTGCTCACAAGCCGCCCGGAACTCGGCTTGCCGAGCTGAACAACGTGGCTGGTTCTTACACCTAGTCGCGCAAGCGGCTGAGTCCTGCTGCGACGCTGTCCATGCGTCGCAGCAGCGTCGTCATCCCCAGTCGCTCTGCGGTCCGAGTCGCTTCGGCGAACAGTTCGCCGGCCTGCTCGGCATCGCCGTTGGTTGCCCTCGCGGCGATCACCCGGGTCAGCTCGTAGCGTGACCGGGCAAGCCATGGCAGCGCTCCGGCGGCCTGGCTCAGCTTGATCGCGTCGCTGAATTGCTCGGCCGCCTCGTCGCGGCGTCCCAGGCCGGCGGCAAGCAAGCCCAGGTAGTGCGAAGTCGTGCCGGCGTAGGCGGCGGCGTTGCCGATGACGACGGGGCGGCCGCGGTAGGGCTCCAGCAGCTCGGAGAGCCGTTCCATGCGGGCGCTGTCGGCCAGCGCGACCGCCGTCATCGCCAAGAAAGCGAAAGCGCTGGGCTCGGCGGAGTCGCTGGGGATCGAGGCAAAGTCGTCCTCGGCAAGCTCCTCGAACAGCGCTCGCGCCTCCGGCACGCGGCCGATCTCGCTCAGCAGATAGGCGTGGGCGATTCTCCATCCCGGGGTTGCCTCGTTGGAAGAGGCGAGGTTGCGCACCGGCTCCTCCAGCTCGGCCAGGCGGCCGGTCTCCATGTAGAGCATGAACAGCTCGATCACGGAGAGTTCGATCGCGCTCGAGGGGTGCGCCGAGGCGCCCAGCTCGAGGATCGCGCCGACCAGGCGCTCGGCATCGCCGAAGCGCCCGTCGACGAGGGCGCGCATCGCCTGGAAGGAGCGGCTGCGAATCCGCGCCAGCGGCTGTTTCATTCGGTCGGCGAGCCGTGCGTGGTCGGCGATCGAGACGTCGAGCTCGGCGAAGTTGCCGCTCTCGAGCGAGACGATCACTCGCAGGGTCGAAACCTGGAGATCGAGGTCGCGGCTGTCCAGCGCCCGCGCGATTGTCTGAAGCTCGCGAGTCAGTTCCGTTCGGGCCCGGGAGCTTTCCGGGCCCGAGACGGAGTGCCAGCGGCCGATCAGCGCCGCCGCCATCGCTTCGTCGTCCCCGGCGGCGGAGGCGGCGTCGATCGCCTCGAGGCTGAGCCGGTCGGCCTCCTCGCTGCGCTGAGCGGCCTGCAGGATGGCCGCCAGCCTCGCCAGCAGCCTCGCCCGCAGCGCTTCGGGCAGACCCTGCTTGGCGAGGGCGGAACGGAGCAGATTGATCGCCTCGGTGTCACCGGCCCGGTGGCGTTCCCAGTCAAACCCGCAGAAGCCGAGTGCGGCACGGCCGAGGGCCTCCGCATCGCCGCTGCGCTGGGCGAGCCGGAATGCGCGGCCCAGCGTCTCCCGCGATGCGTCGGCGTCGCCCATCCTCCACTCGGCCTCGCCCAGCGCCAGTAGAACCTCACAGCGCAGAGCCTCGTCGACTTCGCCGTATGCGTTGAGGGCGGCAAGCGCCTGGCTGTAATGGGCCACCGCCTCTTCGAAGGAGAGGGCGCCGAGCGCTCCGGCCCCGGCTCGGACCGAGTACTCGAGTGCCTTCGCGGATGCGACAGGCCCGGATTCCGCGTAGTGGCGCGCGAGTTCGGCGACATGGCGTGGATCGCTGCCGTGGCGTCGCTCGAGGACATCGGCGAGCCTGCCATGGAGCACGGCCCGCTGCCGCTTGTGCGTTCCGGCGTAGACCGCCTGGCGATAGAGGGCATGGGAGAAGGTGTAGCGATCCAGTGTGCCGGGAACCTCGGCCAGAAGTCCGGCCGAGACCGCCGCTCCCAGGGAGGAGATCACCTCGTCAGGGGCCACGTCGCCGGCCTCGATCACCAGCTCGGCATCGAACTCGCGCCCGATCGTCGCCGCGACCTCGAGCGTTCTGGCCGTCTCGGGACCGAGCTCGGCGATGCGATGGGCCACGGCCTCGTGGACCAGGTCCGGCACTCCGCCGGCGTAGACCTGCTCCCGCCGGCGTGTGGCCGGCCCATTTCGCCGGTCGCGACCGTCCATATTGTTGACGAGCGCCTCGACCAGGAACGGATTGCCGCCGGTCTCTTCGCGGACCGTCTTGGCCAGGTCAGGCTCGGCCTCGCCGCCGCGGATCGCCGTCAGCATCTCGGTCACGGCGGCGGCGTCCAGGCCGTCCAGGCCGATGCGCTCGAAGAGCTTCTCCCGGCCGAGGTCGGCCAGTGTCTCGGTCAGCACCGGGCTCGGCTCGGTCGGCCGGTAGGCCGTCAGGACCATCAGGGCGCTGTCGCCGCCGGAGCGGGCGATGTGGCGCAGCATCAGAACCGACGCCGGATCGGCCCAGTGCAGGTCGTCGATCACCAGCAGGAGCGGGCGGTGGGCGGCGATCGCGGTCAGGGTGGCCGCGACGGCCTCGAAGAGCCGGTCGCGGGCAAGATCCTTGATGGCCGGCGCCCGCATGATGGAGAGGCGCTCGGTGATCTCCGGCACCAGCGATGCGAGCGCCGCCGCGTTCGCCCCCAGGTGGTCTTCCAGCTCAGCCACGGGAACGCTGGTGGCCCAATGCCTGAGTGCCTCGATGAAGGGCTGATAGGTGAGGGTGGCCTCCTCGTCGGCACGGCCGTAGAGGACCACGGCGCCGGATTCATGCACACGCTGGGCGGTCTCGACCAGGAGCCGGGTCTTGCCCACTCCCGGCTCGCCGCCGACGAGCGCGACCCGGCGGCTGCCCTGTCGGGCCTCGCCCCAGAGCCGGGAAAGGCGCTCCAGCTCCTCGTCGCGGCCGACGAAGGGAACTCCTCTCCGCGGCCGCAGCCAGGTCGGCAGGGGAAGCTCGGCGCCAGGCTCGGGGAGATCGGACGCTCTGCTGCCGTTCGTCGGGCGGCCCGATTCGTCGGCAGGGGGCGCCGAGCTCGCGGCCGCGCCGCCCAGCAGTTTGCGGTGCAGCGACTGGATCTCCGCTCCGGGAGCGCTACCGAGCTCGCGGGCGAGCAGCTTGCGCAGGTCGTCATAGGTGCGCAGCGCCTCGGCGGTGTTTCCCGAGGCGACAAGGGTTTGCATCAGGTTGAGGTAGCCGGACTCGCGGAAGGGGGCGGCCCGGATCAGCACTCTCGCGGAGCGCTCGGCGCCGGCCAGCTCGGAGCCGCCAAGGCCGATCCCGGCGCGGGCGATCAGCTCGCGCGAGCGCAGCTCCAGCTCCTCCAGCTCACGCCGCACCTCTTCTACCCATGGCGCCTCGAATCCGGCCAGGAAAGGGCGGCCGGCGATGTTGAGGGCGATGTGGGCGTGGGCCCAGGCGTCCTTCCAGTCATTCGCCTTGAGCGCGGAGTCGGCAACGCGGATCGCCCGCTCGGCCGCCTCGACGTCGATCCAGGTGTTCTCCGGCAGGCGCAACTCGACCGTGTCGCGCCCGGCGACGGCGTCGGAGCCAAGGGCGCCACGCAGGCGCGAGAGCTGTGTGCGCAGGGCGGCGGGGGGGTCGGCGGGCGAGGTATCGGGCCAGATCGCCTCGATCAGCTCGTTACGGCTGACCGAGCGGCCACGGTTGAGGACGAGGTATGCGAGCAGGACGCGACCCTGGCGGCCCCGCAGGGCGGGAGTGACGTGGCGTCCCTCGAAATCGACCTTGAGGCGCCCGCAGAGCTGGATGCGCGTCGTGCCCGCCTCAGAGGTGGGCATGGTCGGAAACGATACGGAAACGTTGTCTTCACGATGGGGCAACACGCTGAGAGCAAGATCGACCGCGATGGCCGGCAACTTGACTCTCGACACTCAAGGCTCACAGCTGACCCTCCGATGCGAGTGCGGAACGATTGTTCTGGCGCACGACGAGAAGCAGCTGGTCGAGTTGACCCGACTCCACTTCGGCGAGTTCCATCCGGATCTCGGCGCGGATGTCCCGGCAGACCTGATTTTGGCAATGGCAGAACAAAAAGGAGACACACAGCAGTGATCGCAAAAAAGGAAATGAAGATCGGCGTGCGCGCGGCGATCGCGATCGCGATGCTTGCGGCCGCTTTCGTGCTTCCCACCCACGCCTTCGCCACCAGTTGCGCCAACGCAGGCAACGACCCGACCGCGAGGCAGTACTGCACGCCGCCGGAACCGCCTCCCGTGACGCCTCCGTCCTCACCCCCGGCGTCGCCTCCGGCATCGCCCCCCGGCTCCCTTCCCTTCACGGGATTGGACCTCGCTGCCCTCGTTGCCGCCGCCGCGGTCCTCACCGGCACCGGCCTGGCACTGCGGCGCATCTCGAACACCGGGAACCGGAAAGCCTAAGCAGGTGAGCGACGAGGCCACATTTCCCCATCTGACGGCGCTGCGCGCACAGCGCCTGCTGGGGATATGCGCTTTCGGCCTCGCTCCAGCGATGACCGCCGGCCTGATGGCCGGCGGTCATCTTGAGAGCCCGGGCCGAGGCGTCCTCGTCTTCCTCGGCGTCCTCTTTGCCAGTTGGGCGCTCGGCCACGGGCGCTATCCGCTGCACCTGATGCCGCTCGCCGCCTTCGTGGTGCGGGCGCTGACGCCGGTCGTCGGGGTTGGCCTTGCCCTGGCGGTCTTTGCCCTCTCCGGCTCGCCCGAGTCGGCCGGAGAGATGATCGCGCCGGTGCTCGGCGCCTGGGTGGTGACCGCGTTTGCGGCCTGGACCAGCTTCCGCTTCGAGTCCTCGCGCCAGGTCCGGGTGGCGATGATCGGCTCCTCCGGCCTCGCTCTCGGTCTCGCCCACGAGCTTCGCAACGCCAACATCCGCGGCTACACGGTGGTTGGTTGGCTCGACGACAAGCGCCCGAACACCGAGCCTGGTGGGGGCGGACCGCGCCGGCTCGGCTCGCTCGATCAGGTCGGGGAGGTTGTCAAGCGCCACTCGGTTGACCTGCTCGTCCATTCCAGCGCACCGTCCACAGACATCGATGCGCCGCGTCACCCCCGCCTGGAGATGTTCGAGCGTGTCGCCGCCGACTGCCTCGACCTGCCGGTGCGGTTGATCGAGGCGAGTCAGCTCTATGAGGATCTGCTCGGCCATGTGCCGCTCGGCCAGTCCAACTCGGCCTGGTTCCAGTACTTGCTGCATCCTCGCTACCGGGCCGGTTCCTCGCTCTCCAAGCGCGCCTTCGACCTGGTTGTCGGCAGCGCGATGCTGGTCATCCTCTCCCCGGTCTTGGTCGCATTTGCGATCGCCGTCAAGCTCACCGACGGTGGCCCCGTCTTCTACCGTCAGCGCCGCGTTGGTGAGGGCGGCAACGAGTTCTGGATGATCAAGCTGCGCTCGATGCGGGTCGCTTCCGAGGAGGAAGGGCCGAAATGGGCCGAGGACGATGACGAGCGCGTGACCGCTGTCGGCTCGGTGATGCGGCGCCTTCACATCGACGAGATGCCGCAGCTGTGGAACGTCCTGCGCGGTGAGATGACGATCGTCGGGCCGCGACCGGAGCGTCGCGAGCTGATCGGCGAGCTCGAAGTCAATCTCGCCTATTACGATCGGCGCCACCTGGTCAAGCCCGGCCTCGCCGGCTGGGCGCAGGCGCGCTGCGGATACGGCGGCTCGGCCGAGGGCACCGGCTGGAAGCTCTGCCACGACCTCTTCTACCTCAAGCATCGTTCGATCTACTTTGACTCGCTGATCCTGCTCGAGAACGTCCGGGTCTCGCTTCGCACCGGCGTCCAGTTCGGAGTGCCGGCTCCCCAGGAGCAGTTCATCCTCGGCCCGAGCGGCGAGCTTCGCGGCTGAGCGCCGCTGAGAACGGGTACTAAACCTGCAGCCACCTCGACGGCGGCTCCAGGCACGACGGCGCTGGTAATTTGGCCGGGTGAGATTGAGGATGTCGAAGCCGGTCGACCCGGCGGCAAGAGGAGCGACGGTCGGACGTCGCCGTTCCTCGGTCGAGTCTCCTCAGGCTCGCCTCGGTCGGGCGATACGGCGCTTCAATGCCGGCAAGGAGGCAAAGACCGTCTCCGGCCTGACCAAGACCCTGGGCGTCCCCTGGGTCTCGATCGGCGCCTCGGCCGGGTCGTCTTCGATGGTCCGGATCACGGTTGCCTGGGACTTGACCTGGTATCAGTGGGGGGTCGACCTTCACGACGAGTCGCGGCCCATATCCGTCCTCGGCAAGGGGTTCGAGCTGGGTCAGCTCGACGGCTCCGCTCGACAGTGGAACGCGACGGCAGTCGATGGAAACCTCGTCCTCGGCGCTCCGCTGCGGCGTCCCTAAGCGCTTGGGCAAGCTGGTGGTCAACGTCGATGGCGGCGCCCGTGGCAACCCGGGCCCGGCCGCGATCGCCGCGGTGCTGCGCGAGCCGAATGGTGAGTTGATCGATCAGCGTGGCGAGACGATCGGCCGCGCCACCAACAACGTCGCCGAGTACAGGGCGCTGCTGCTTGGCATCGAGCTGGCAGCCGCCCAAGGCGCGAGCGAAGTTGAGCTGGTCGGAGATTCGGAGCTGATCGTCCGCCAGGTCAAGGGCGAATACAAGGTCAAGGACGCGACGATGAAAGAACTCCACGCCGAGGTGAAGCGTGCCCTCGTCGGTTTCGATGCATGGTCGATCCGCCATGTCCGCCGCGAGCACAACGCCGAGGCGGATCGCCTCGTCAACGAGGCGCTCGACGGCGGCTAATATCCGGCGGCCGCCTGTGGTGGTTTGATTGACTGAAGGCATGGCAGCCGCGAATCAGTCGCAGCCGATCGACCCCGGCGTCGACATCGGCCATGTCCACCTCAAAGTCGCCGACGTCGACCGGGCGCTGGACTTCTACTGCGGGGTGCTCGGCTTCGAGCTGCAGCAGCGCTATGGGGATGATGCCGCCTTCGTCTCCGCCGGCGGCTACCACCACCACATCGGCCTCAACAGCTGGCACTCCAAAGGAGGCTCGCCGCCACCGCCGTCGAGCACCGGCCTCTTCCACGTCGCGATCCGCTACCCGAGCCGCCGCGCCCTCGCCGATGCCCTGCGGCGCCTGGCTGAGGCGAGCGTGCCGATCGGGGGCGCTTCCGATCACGGGGTCAGCGAGGCGCTCTATCTGAACGACCCCGACGGCAACGGGATCGAGCTCTACTGGGACCGGCCGCACGAGCAGTGGCCCCGACCGCAGGGTGGGGAGGAGGGGGTCCTGATGTCGACAGCCCCCCTCGACCTCCCCGACCTGCTCGCCGAGCTTGATCCTTAGGAGGGGCTGGGCTAGGTTCACTCCATCTGAATGGTGAGACGGAGGGGAGGCCACGAGGTGAGCATCGACATTGCACAATCCGAAGGCCGCAGCCTTGGCGAGCGGCGCAGGGGTGGGCGGATTGCCGGTGTTGCGGCTGTCCTGGCCGTAGTCCTGGCATTGGCGGTCGCGGCGCCGGCTTGGGCTACGCCAAGCGGGACCGCAACGCTGGCCCCGATCGGCACCGGATCCTACCTCTTGACCATCCAGAACACAGGCGCTGATGAAATCAAAAGCCTTAGCGCGGTCGGGTCCAGTGAAGGCTTCTCTAATTTCGACCCCGCGGGCTGCATCCCCGCCGGCGGCGGGTTCATCTGCGTGGTCTCGATTGCGCCGGGCGCCTCGACACAGATTTGCTACTCCGGCCCCGCGGTGACTCAGGTGAGTCTCGAAATCACCGTCCACGTCCCCGTCACCAGCGCGCCCGCCGTCGCCTCGTGCCCACTGCCGGGCTTCACGCCCGCGCCCGTCGTCCCCGCGCCCAGCGCCGGTGGAACCGGCAGCGCCCCGGTCGCAGGCGGTGGCACTGCCGGAAGTGGTGGCTCCGGACATCACAAGCACAAGAAGCACAATCACAAGCACCACAAACACAAGAAGCACAAGCACTGAGCTCAAGCGGGACGGTGGGAGGAATCCGGCCGGACGCAGGATTCCATGCCGGGAAGCTAGAATCCCGCCCTGTGCGGCTGTAGCTCAGCTGGCTAGAGCGTCTGCTTGCCATGCAGAAGGTCGAGGGTTCGAATCCCTTCAGCCGCTTTTTTGAAAAATTTTCTGCGCTTCATCATAATCGACGAATCGTTGACGAGGCGCAGGCACCAAACCACGATCAAAGCCCATGCCCGTAGAAACATCGAT
>DATCBF010000060.1:0-3307 GCA_036512025.1 Solirubrobacterales bacterium | reverse complement strand
CCGCCCGCCGCGCCTTGCGTCCCCCGCAGGCTCCAGGGTCCGCCGGCCACACCCGCTTCTCGACGTGGCCGAGCGGGTCAGTCGGGATACGCTGAGGAATGGTCGGAGTCGCCGTGCAAACCTTTCAGAGTTTCAGGAGCTTTGTAAGGATAGAGCAGAAACCTTACGGAACGATCTAGGCCGCGAAACGATCCGGAGGCCGCCTGTTCAGGTGGGCGCTCGGCGACGTGCATGCGGCCATCGTGCCACTGCTGGAGGACACCAAGATCGGCCTCGAGTCGCGCAAGCTTGTTTAGTCCCCTGAGCGCCGCCATGGGACTAAACCCAGCGGAAATCACCGCAAATTGACCAAATTTCGCCCCCCGCGATCGGTGTCCCGAAACGTCGTGTTTCCAGGCCTTTTGGTGCTCGGCGGAGGGAATGCAGTCTCGCTTCACACGCGAGAGGTCGCTGGTTCGAGCCCAGCCGTGCCCATCAACCCGAAACCCGGCCCCGCCCGGAGCCGCTATAGCGGTGCACGGCTGGAGCCGCTACAGCGCCGCACGGGTCGTTCCGCGCCCGGCGCGCGCCGGTATCGCGACCGTTGTGCAGATGACGCCGTCCTCGACCGCCCACCTGCCCGCGAACTCGTTCAGTCTCACCCCATCGATGACTGGGCCCGCGACGAGCAGCGTCGCCCGGAATACTGCCTGGGCGACGTCGATCGACAGCTCGACCTGCTCGAAGTCGAGCCACCGCCCGGTGAGCGGAAACCAGGCCTTGTAGACGGCCTCCTTGGCGCTGAACAGGAGGCGCGGCAGATCAACCCCGGTCTCGCCGCCGGTCGGTGGCAGGCGCCCGCCGACACGTTCGAGCTCGCGACCGTGGGCCACCTTCTCCAGCACGCCGTCGGGCAGGGGGACGTTGGGCTCGGCGTCGATTCCCAGCGCGACCACCGCGTCCGACCAAGCGGCTGCGCAGGCTCGATACCCGGGACAATGGGTGATGCTGCCGACCACGCCAGCCGGCCACAGCGGCTCGCCCCGTTGTCCGCTGGGAATCGCCACCACGGGAGCGCCGAGCCGCCTGAGCGCCACTCGCGCGCAGGCGCGCCCGGTCACGAACTCACGCCGTCGCTTCTCGACCGCCCGGCCCAGCGATTGCAGCTCCGCGGGGAACAGCTCGATGTCAAGCCTGTCCTCCCTGGTCTCGGCAGTGGCCACGAGGTTCGGTACAAGGCGTTCGAGCACTCGGCGAGCGGCCTCCTTGGATTCGAAAGCGACCCCTAACCGAGGGGATCCGCGACGCCCATCATCCTCGCGGATGCAGCCCGGCCGCCCGTCACGATAATGGGTCTGCTGCTGATTTGTTTCTCCGGACTGGTCGCCTGTAGCGGAAGCGTGAAGAAGGCGCCGGCACCGGCATGAACGCTCTCTCATCGGCGCCTTACCGGCTTCTTCTACGAGGCTGAGTGGATACTCCGCTGAGATGACCGCACCGAGCAAGCCCCCTCCCGGTCGGGCCGATCGCACCCGTCCGGCCCCCGAGCGCCCGCGCGATAAGGGACGGCGGGCCGAGTCCGAGGCCGAGCGGTTCGGCTGGGCGCTGTTCCCGGTCCGCCTGTTCCTCGGCCTCACCTTCATCTACGGCGGTATCCAGAAGCTGAGCGATCCGGGCTTTCTGCACCCCGGCGCACCGACCTACATCGGCACGCAGCTGCGCGGGTTCGCCCATGGCACTCCCGGCGGTTTTCTCCTGCGCACGTTCGCCATCCCCCACCCGGGCCTCGCGGGGGTGGGGGTCGCGCTGGTGGAGATCGCGGTCGGGCTGCTCGTCACGACTGGGCTCCTCACGCGCCCGGCGGCCGTCGTCGGGCTCCTCCTCAACCTGCTGCTGTTTCTCACCAACAGCTGGCACACGTATCCGTACTTCCTCGGCTCCGACATCGTGTTCGTCTTCGCATGGCTGCCGTTCACCCTGGTGGGCGCGTCCCGGCAGCCGACGCTGGCGCCGCTGCTGGAGGGGATCGCACACGAACGGTCACGACCGAGCAGGCAATCCGCCCTGCGGGCCGGAGAGCCGCAGCTCACCCGCCGAGGCGTGATCGCCATGAGCCTCGGTCTCGCAGCCGCGGCCACGGGCGTGATCGCCGGACTGTCGGCGCTGCTGAAAGGCAGCTACCGCCCCACCACCCGAACGCTCGGCGCGGCCGCACCGCAACCCACCACCTCCACCGCGACCACGAAGACGGCGACTCGCTCGTCCGCGCGAACTACGGCCCCGGCGGGCCATCTCCCCGCGGGCGCGGTCAAGCTCGGACCCTCCAGCCGGTTGCCCGCCGGACAGGCCGCCGAGTACCGCGATCCCGGTGATGGTCAGCCCGACATCGTCATCCGCGAGACCAGCGGCGCGCTCGTCGCTCACAGCGCGGTCTGCACACACGCCGGCTGCACGGTCGGATACCAGGGCGGCCAGATCATCTGCCCCTGTCACGGCTCCCTCTTCGATGCTCGGACCGGTGCGGTCATCACCGGGCCGGCGACGACCCCCCTGCCGCCGCGCAAGGTGATCGAGCACGCCGGCGCGGTCTACGCGGTTCCGGCCTGAGGCTCGCCAGCGCCGCCGAGCTTGCCGGCCACCCATCGGGTGATCACGCCGAGGACGTCGGCGTGGTTGAGCTCGAGCATCATGGCGTGGCCGTTGCCGTGGACGCCCCGATCGGCGAGCCGCACGAGTTCAACGTCACAGCCGCCCTGCTCCAAGAACGCCACGAGATGGCGGTCGAAGAGCAGGAACATCGACGCCTCGCCGGTCACGACCGCGATCGGAAAGCGACTCAGGTTCGCCAGCCGGCGGGCGGGCTCGCGTTGCAGCGTCAACGCAACGGGGCCGAGGTCGGCGCGCTCCTCGACGACGGTCTGAAGCTCGCCGGGATCGGACACCGGCGGGTCATAGGTGATCGGCGCGCTCGCCAGGCCCCAGTTCATGTCCAGACCCATCTCCGGGCGCTTGGCGAAGGGCGGTCCGAGGGTCTCGATGGCGATCAAGGCCGCCACCTGGTCAGCCGCGGCGTCGACGCCGGCGAACGTCCCGGGGCCGCCGGCGGAATGGGTGACGACGACCGCCGGACCGACCATCGCCAGCAGTTCGGCGAGTCGCGCCGCCTCCAACTCGTGCATCGCCGCGGGATCGGCGAGCATCGGGCTGGCGCTGCACAGGCACTGGTCATAGACGGGGTCGCCGACTTCGCGTCCGCCCGGCCATTGAGTATGCAGGTGGGCGGTCGGGTGGCTGTCGGGTCCTTCCGGCGGCGGGACGAAGATGGGGC
>DATCBF010000059.1:0-5901 GCA_036512025.1 Solirubrobacterales bacterium | reverse complement strand
CCGGGCGACGGACCTGGTCGTGCCGGGCGAGGGGACGCTTACGCTCACCTACGCGCCCAAGGATGGCTCCGAGCCGGTCGAGCTCGACGTCTATGACTTTCCCGGTGGCGGCATCGCGATGGCGATGTACAACCTCGATGACTCGATTCGCGACTTCGCCCGGGCCTCGATGCGCTATGGGCTGGACCGCGGCTTCCCTGTCTACCTCTCGACCAAGAACACCATTCTTAAGCGCTACGACGGCCGCTTCAAAGACCTTTTCGCCGAGGTGTACGAGAGTGAGTTCAAGGCCGATTTCGAGGCCGCCGGCCTTACCTACGAACACCGCCTGATCGACGACATGGTCGCGGCGGCGATGAAGTGGGAGGGCGGCTACGTCTGGGCCTGCAAAAACTACGACGGCGACGTCCAGTCCGACACGGTTGCCCAGGGCTTCGGCTCGCTTGGCCTGATGACCAGCGTGTTGATGACCCCCGATGGCAAGACCGTCGAGGCCGAGGCGGCACACGGCACCGTCACCCGCCACTACCGTCAGCACCAGCAGGGCAAACCGACTTCGACCAATCCGATCGCCTCGATCTTTGCCTGGACCCGAGGGCTTGCAGCCCGCGGCAGGCTCGATGGCACGCCTGAGGTCTCGCGCTTTGCGGAGACCCTCGAGCGCGTCTGTATAGAGACGGTCGAGAGCGGCAAGATGACCAAGGACCTCGCGCTGCTCGTTGGCGAGGGGCAGGAGTTCCAGACCACACAGGAGTTCCTGGCCTCGATCGACGAGAACCTCCAGCAGGCGATGGCGTAGGTCCCAAAACCCCACGATTCATAGGAGACGATTCCGTGAGCACTCCCGTCAAGGTCACCGTCACAGGCGCCGCCGGGCAGATCGGCTACGCGCTGTTGTTCCGGATTGCCAGCGGCCAGATGCTCGGCCCCGATACCCCGGTCGAGCTGAGCCTGTTGGAGATTCCCGATGCGGTCAAGGCGGCCGAGGGAACCGCGATGGAGTTGGACGACTGCGCCTTCCCCCTGCTCAGCAAGATCGACATACACGACGATCCCAAGCAGGCTTTCGACGGCTGCAACATCGGCCTTCTGGTCGGGGCCCGTCCCCGCGGTCCCGGGATGGAGCGATCCGATCTGCTCGCTGCCAACGGCGGCATCTTCAAGCCACAGGGCGAAGCGATCGCCGCCGGCGCCGCTGACGACATCAGGGTGTTGGTGGTCGGCAACCCGGCCAACACCAATTGCCTGATCGCGATGTCAAACGCGGGTGACGTGCCGCGTGAGCGCTTCACCGCGATGATGCGCCTCGACCACAATCGCGCGGTTGCCCAGCTCGCCAACAAGCTCGGCAAGCGGGTCTCCGACGTCACCAACATGACCGTCTGGGGAAACCACTCGACCACCCAGTACCCAGACTTGGTGAACGCGAAAATCGGCGACGCAAGCGGTTGGGACGCGGTCGACGACGAGGCCTGGATCGCGGATGAGTTCATCCCGCGCGTTGCCAAACGCGGCGCCGCGATCATCGAGGCACGTGGAGCCTCCAGCGCCGCCTCGGCCGCAAACGCGGCGATTAACCACGTTCATGACTGGGTGCTCGGCACGCCCCCGGGAGACTGGGTCTCGATGGGTGTCGCGGCCGATGGCTCCTACGGTGTCGAGGAGGGAATCGTCGCCGGCTTCCCCTGCGCCTGCTCGGGCGGGGAGTGGTCGATTGTCGAGGGGCTCGAGATTCCCGAGTTCTCCCGCGCCCGGATTGACGCCAGCGCCGCGGAGCTTCGCGAGGAGCGCGACGCGGTCAGTCGGCTCAGCCTGCTTTAAGCCCTCTCGATCCGAGCATAAAAAAGGCCGGCCCGATTTGGGCCGGCCTTTTTTCACCTGAAGCTGGTTCAGCCCGCAGCGTGGTACTGGCGGCCCTGCTTCTTGACCCGACCCTCTTTCTCGAGGTCGCCAAGGACCCGGTAGAGATAGTTGGGCTTGATTTTCATCTGCTTGGCGATGTCGGAGGCATTGATGCCCGGGTTCGCCTCCACCAGAGCGACTGCCTGATCGGCACGTGTGCCGCCACTTCGACGACGACGCCGTCGAGGAGTCGTCGATGCGGTTGGAGTTGCTTTCGACGCTGTGCCGCGCGGGCGACCCGGACGGCGGGCGGGAGCGTCCCCCCCGAGGTCGGCAAGTGCGCGCTCAAGGCGCTTGCGCTCGTCGTCGAGCTCGGCGAGGCGCTTCTTCACCAGTGAGCGTGCTTCGTCGAGAACGTTGGAGTTACTGGGCATTTGTTTCCTTTCCATCAGTTAAGACCATGTGCACGCAGTGTCGCAGAGTGACAGTCACAGTGACAGTCAAACTTAGTCAAAAATGACGGCGCAATACCCTTCTTGGACAAGAGTTGTAAGAACTTACAGGTTCTTATACAAATGGGTACATCAGTCCCAAGGTGGCAGCGTCAGAGTGTTCGTTGAGCCTGCCGCTCCGGTGAGATTCGCACCACATTGCGGGCCAGCCCCATCTTCTCCATGGTGGTGATGATCAGGGCTGACGGGTCCAGCTCCCAGCGGCGCAGGCCGTGTACGGCCGAACGAGGAAAGGCATGATGGTTGTGGTGCCAGGACTCGCCGAGCGAGGGCAGCGAGAGCCAGAAAACGTTGGTAGAGCGATCATCGGTCTCAAAGCGGCGGCTGCCGAGGAAATGGCAAACCGAGTTGACGCTCCAGGTGACGTGGTGGACGAAGAAGATCCGCACCAGGCCTCCCCACAGCAATCCGGTCGCCGCGCCGGCCGGAGTTCCACTGACCAGATACCCGGCCAGCGTCGGGATGGCCAGGCTCAGGACCACAAGCGGTACGAAGCGCCGGCCGATCGTTCGCATCCCCCTGTCCTCGTAGAGATCGGGGGCAAAGCGTCTCCAGTCGGCGCGGCCCTGTGTGGACATCAACCAGCCCGAGTGTGCATGCCAGAGGCCGGCGGCCACCCCGCGGATGCCACTGCCGTGACCGACGTGAGGGCTGTGGGGGTCCCCCTCCTTGTCGGTGTGGGCGTGATGTTTGCGGTGGTCGGCAACCCAGGAGATGACCGGACCCTGCACCGCCATCGACCCCAACACGGCGAAGACATATTCGAGCGCCTTTGACGTTTGAAAGGCGCGATGGGTGAGGAGTCTGTGAAATCCCACGGTTATCCCGATCGCGGTCAACAGGTACATCGCCACCGCGATCACCAGATCCGCGGGGTTGACCAATCGGTTCCACAGCAGGGCGATAGCGGCAAGTGTCGCGGCGAAGGGAACTACGACGGCGCCGAGGTTGGCGACTTTCTCGGTTCTGGTCATCTCGCTCACGCGATACACAACTTACGTGGCTATGGAAGCCTAAAATACACTGTCAGGCCAGATATATATCCCTATTCTTATAAGGCAAATGACAGAGTTTTTGGATTCCGATCCCTGGGGAAGACTTCCGGCGGCGGTGGCCGACCTGATCGAGCCCGAGCTGGCAGTGATCAGCGAGGACGTCCTGGCCACGATCGCCGTCGAAGTGCCGGAGTACGCACGGCCGCTAGAGGGAAGCTTTGGCCGCGGCATCCAGCGCGGGGTGACCGAAGCGCTGCGTCAGTTCGTGGCCTTGATCCGCGACCCCGATTCCGGCCGCGGGCCGGGCCGAGATGTCTATGTGGAGCTGGGCCGTGGGGAGTTTCGACAGGGTCGGACCCTGGACTCACTGCAGTCGGCGTACCGGGTCGGCGCCAGGGTCGCCTGGCGTCGAATCGCCGCGGCGGCGCGTGAGGCCAAGCTCGAGGCCGCGATCCTGGGTCTGCTGGCGGAGGCGATCTTCGCCTACATCGACGAGCTTTCAGCCGATTCGGTGGAGGGCTTTTCCGAGGCGCGGGCGGAGGTCGAGGATCTGCGGCGCCGCCGTCGCCGCGAACTGGCGGCGATGCTGATCGCCGGCCGGCCGGCCGAGGAGTCTGACCTGGCCGCGGCGGCCCGGGCGGCCGTTTGGGCGCTGCCAAGAACCGTTGCCGCCCTGGCCTGTCCCGAGGATGCCCTGGCTGTCTTCTCCCGGCGGCTGCCAACCGACTCCCTGGTCGCGACCTTGGGCGATGCGGGGTGCGCGCTGATCCCGGACCCCGGAGGGCCTGGTCGGATCGAGCAGCTCGAGCGCGCTGCGACGGGGCTTCGTGTCGCTCTCGGGCCCGCCGGCCCCATTGCCCAGCTGCCGACATCGTGGTCGCTCGCACGGGCCGCGTTGCGCGCTTCGGAGGCCGGAGTACTCGCCGCCGAAGGATTGGTGCCGGTGGAGGATCATCTTTCGATCCTGGCTCTCTTTGAGGCCAGTCCCCTCGTCACCCGGATCGGGGAGCGGCGGCTCGCCGCCCTCGACTCGCTCACCGCGAAGGCCCAGGCCCGGATGAGAGAGACGGCGCTCGCCTATGTCCGCCACCAGGGGAACGCGGTTGCGATGGCGGATTCGATGCACGTTCACCCGCAGACGGCGCGCTACCGGGTTGCTCGCCTGCGCGAGCTGCTCGGCGACCAGCTCGACGATCCAGATGCCCGTTTCGAGCTGGAGATGACCCTGCGTCTCAGTCGGCCCGCTTGCGCGGCAGGGTCCTGAAGACCACGTCCCAGATCGGCGAGGAGACGCCGTATCCGTAGCGGTGATCCTGAAAGTGGTGGCGCATGTGCTGCTCGCGCAGGCGTTTGCCGAAGTCTGATTTCGGCACGAAATGGTGGACGTAGTAATGCGTGTAGTCATAGAAGAGGTAGCCGGCGATGAAGCCGCCGAACAGCGGGAACGCCGCCGGCGTCCCAAATAGCAGCGTGAATCCGAAGAGGAATAGGGCAGAGAGGGGGATCGAGACGGCGGGCGGCATCACCAGCCGCAGCTTGTCGTTGGGATGGTCGTGGTGGATGCCATGGATGATGAAGTGCATGCGGCGCCCGAAAGCATTGTCGGGCTCCCAGTGGAAGAAGAGCCGGTGCAGCCAGTACTCGGTCAGGGTCCAGATGCCGATGCCGGCCAGGCTGAGCAGCGCCAGCTGCCAGACCGCGTAGCCGCGGTCTATTCCGAGCCACTCCATCGCCACGATTACCGGCACGAAAATGACGGCGGGGACAGCCGGGTGGACCCGGGAGAAGAAGTTGAGGAATTCGCTCTCGAAGAGTTGCGGGGAGGCCGCCAGCCTGCTTGTGCGGTCTGAGGTTTCCATGCGCTTGGCGAATGGTAGCGACGGCGAGACTCGCCTCTCGCAAGACGCGGGGAAAGTTGTGACAGGACTGTGTCAAAGAGGTTGCGATTTGCGGAATTGCACGCACGAGATCGCCGCCGCGCTGCCACTATGCCCCCGCATGCCGCGCAAGCCAAAACCCCCGACCTGCGACGACTGCTACTTCCGCAAGAACCTCCTCTGCGCCCTCGATCTTGAGGAGCCCTGCGCCACCTTCAGGCCCAGCCGGCCCGAGGGGCTGGTGCCGCCGCGCCAGCCGGTGCTTCTGATGCGGTCTCCTCGTTGGGCTCAGACGACAGCTGCTTAGACCAAGCGCTCGGTCGCGGGTCCTGGCGTGGGGGTGGGATGACCTCGCTTGGGCTGCGATCTGCTCTCGGGCGGAGGTTCGGCTGCGCGCAGCCGAGGCCTTGCCCTTCGCAGACTCCGCCCTGCGCGAGACCACCTCACCCCCACCCGCGAGCGATCACGCTTGAACAGCCAGAAGCTTCGAAGCTGACTGAGAGTTTCAAGCCGCTCCTAGCTCCCAGGGTTCGCTGCTCTTTGACAAAGCGCTCCGCGCTTTCGGCGTCGGTGCTGTCCTGTGGCTTCGAGCTTGAGCTTCGTTCAGCCGGGTTCGCTGCTCGCGTGGGTGGCGTCGGGATGGGGCGGGCTCGCCGGCCCGAAGGCTGTGGAGGG
>DATCBF010000058.1:0-9241 GCA_036512025.1 Solirubrobacterales bacterium | reverse complement strand
GAGGCCGAAGTCGATGCTCGTCCCCTTGGGCTCCAGCACCTCGTTCATCTTCAGAACGTATGCCTTGAGGTCCATCGCTGCACATACCGCACGGGAGGCCGCATTGGTGCCGCGGAAAAAGGCCAGCGCACCGTCGCCGTTGAAGCTGCGAAAGTGGCCGTCTCGGTTCTCGACGCAATAGATGACGGCCTGCAGAAACCCCTTGTGAGCTTTCGCGCTGACGAACGCGGTCGTGTCTTGCATGATCCGCCGAGAACTGCGCATGTCCACGTAGAAGACGACGGCGAACTTCATCGTCTTCATGGTGTTCCCGAAAGTCAGATCGGCTTTCTTTGGAACGCCGAGGACATTCTGCTGGTTATAGGTCTCGGTGAGATACCCCTTGATCGTTCCCCAGTTGTCGGCGTGGCTCACTTGCTCTGGACCCCGCGTCCCCGAAAGGTCCTCTGCGTCGCCATCAGCCGATCAGCACTCCGAGGATGCACAGCGCCACGCCGGCGCCGAAGGCCCAAAGGGCCGCCTGCACGAAGCGGTACTTGCGCCAGACGATGGCGCTGATCACCGCCAGCTGCTCCACGGTCCGCGAGCGACTTCCCTCGACCTGTCCCTTCAACGCCGCCTCAATCGCCGGCACCGTCTTTCCCGCCGCGTGGCCGAAATAGGTGATCGGTCCCTGGGCCTCTCCGTGGGCCAGGGTCGGATAGATCGCCCGGGCGAGCGCCACCAGGGCGCCCGCCACCAGGGCGCAGCCCGTCCACCAGATCGGACCTCCGGCACAGTGCAGATCCTCGGGCTTGAATTCGCCGGCGAGCAGGCCGGCGATCACGACGCCGACCAGGAGGCTGAAGGAGGCAAGCAGCATCGCTGCCTTCGAGTCGGCGCGCTCGAGCTCTTCCCGACTCTCGGCAAGGAGCCTTGCCGCCAGCTCCTCCATCGGATCGTCTGCCATCGCCTACGCCGCCGCGGCCGTGCGGACCACGTCCTCGCGGGTTTTCTTGCCGTCCAGGATCGCCCGGCAGAACTCATCGCCGTGGGTCTCGCACCAGTTCGACCCCAGGCGCATGCAGTTGGAGTGCTTGCCGAGCTTCTCGACCTCGATCTCGCCCCAGAGCGGATATGGCACCCCGTTGGGACAGCCGCAGCTGTAGTCGATGTAGTCGTTGGGGGCGAGCTTCTCGTATACCGCCGAGGTCACGATCAACTCGTGGCGATCGGCTCCCTGCGCGCACTTGGAAGCGAAGTTCACCGGCTTGCCGGCCCAGATCGGCTCGTTGGTTCCCCTGACCCCGACCTTCTTTGCGACCAGGATCCCGGAGGCGATTCCGGTCTTCAGGCCGCTGTCGGGGAAGCTGTCGGAGAACTTCTCGTCGATCAGCGGGCCGATGCTCGCCAGCGAGAACTTTTTGATCGATGCCGCAGCGCAGAAGGCACGCTCGAAGGCGAGCTCCCCGTGAAAGAGGGCGAATGCGCCGTCCCCCTGGATCGCGATGAACTGCGGATCAAAGAGGCTGAAGAGCCTCACGACCGACCCGGTGACCGCCTGGTAGAGGCGAGCGCTGGTCTGGGCATATTTGTCGAAGTTCAGCGCCGTGGAGTCCTTGAGGTCCGTCGACACCGCGACGACGTTGCGGATCCGCAGCCACTTGCGTTTCTCCAGATAGAGATCGCTCAGCGACGGGAACTTCTCGACATCTTCGATTTCCACCGCGCTGGTGATGTCGGTACTTGCTTCCTCCTGCTGCTCGGCCAGCGCGGCGCTGATGCTGAAGCTCGACGACTTTGCCGCCTCGCTCAGCCGTACGGCTTCCTTAAATGACGCGAGGTTGAACTCGCTCGATGGATCGCTCATGCGAACGCCTCCGGTTGCGTGATTGCCTTATTGCGCTCGAACCATCGTGAGTGACCAAGCCCACCGAACGCTCCGAAATCATCGACCATCGATCGGACGCAAAGAAATGACCCGGGGACCGACCAAAAGCTTGGTCATGGCCGGCCGGCCCCCGGGCGCTAAGGCAACACGCCGCGCGGACTCTAGGCCTCGCTGCGGCGGACAAACGAGTTCGCCGCGCCGGATCCGACAGGAAACGCCCCGCGGGCAGGGCAGCGAGCCGATGAAGCCTCCCGCTTGCCCGATGAGCTCGGCCCGGCCGAGCGAGTCCTCAGGCCGCGACGAGCTTCGGAACCGGTGCCACCTCGCGCTCGGGCTCCTCGTCGGGAACTCGGCGCTCGATTCCGATCAGCAGCTCCTCGTCCAGTACGGCGAGGACGCGCGTGAGAACCGGAATCGTCGGGATGTGATCCCCCCGCTCGAGTTTGGAGATGAAGGAGTGAGAGGTTTCGGCCCGCTCGGCCACCTCCTGCTGGGTCAGGTCTAGCTCGAAGCGGCGCTCGCGGATGTGGGCGGCGATCCAGTTCTTCTCGCGCAGTGCCCGGATCGCCGCGTACTCGCCGCGAGCCTCGCGATACTCCTCGCTGCGACGACCGCGTCCCCGGGCCGCTTCGACGGCGGCCTTTCCTTTCGGAGCGATGGAGTCGTTGCCCTTCTTGCTCATGCAAGCAGCTTATCCAAATCGATAAACAAGTCAACTTCGCTTGTCGGGCGGGGCGTCTTCCCCCGCCGCTCGCGGCGGCACTCGTGGTTTCGCATCCATTCGTGCCTTGAAGTCGGCCATGCGGCGCTTTGCCGTCGCCTTCTCGCCGCTTGGCACCGCCCCGGTGTCCTTCTCGAAGGCATGTAGAAGCACGATCAGGTTGCCGGAGCGCTGGTAGAGGATGCGGTAGCGCGTATTGGCGAAGCGGACCCGCAGCTCCCGCAGCTCGCCATCGATCTGCGAGCTGATCGGATGCTCCGGGGGCGGCGCCTCCGGAGGCTGCCCGTTCAGGTGCTCTTCGATATAGCCGTCGATCTTGGCGGCCCTCTTCGCCGCCAGCGAATCGATGAACCGGTCGACCGGTTCGACGCCGCGTCTGTCGCGGTAGAAGATGGCCTGGGTTTTCGCCATCGGCCGAGCATGGCATGGATCCGAGATTTCTCCGGGGGGCCCCTCAAGGATTTCGGGGGCGAGGACCGGGCCGCCGAACCTTATTTCTTTATTGGGAGTGAATTCTTGTCCAGCTGGCTTTGGCAGCCAATTCTGGCGCCGGCGTCGATCGCTGCAAGCCCCGGCTGCGCCGGGCTCCGGCTTCGCCGGCCCTCGCCTGCGGCTCGGGTTCCGCGATCGCCGTCCGGCGCGATTTGGCAGCGATCAAAGCCAGCGAGAGGAGACCAGATGAAAGCCGTCGATATATGGGAGCGATTCGGTGCTCGCAAGCGTCTTGTTGACATGAACGGATCCCTTCTAAATGCAGAGCAGGTGGCCGAGCGGCTTGGGGTGCCGAAGACCTGGGTCTATGAGCAGTCGCGTAAGAAGCGCATCCCCACCGTGACCCTGGGTCGCTATCGGCGTTACCGCCCCGAGACGATCGAAAAATGGGTCGCCGAACTAGAGGCCGAGGAGGCGAGGGTCTGATGCGGCGCTCCTATGGTTCGGGCTCGCTGTTTACCGAAGTCGACGCGACTGGCAAGGAGAGTTGGTACGGCCGTTGGTACATCGGTGGCCAGCAAGTCCAACGCAAGATCGGACCAAAAGCGCCTGCGCGGAACGCGCCAAGGTCTGACCCGCGCCCAGGCCGAGCGGGAGCTGCAGCGGCGCATCGACCGCGAGCGGCAGATCGTTCGCTCGGGGCTGTCAATCGGCGAGGTGGGGGAGACCTACCTCGAACATGTCGAGTTCGTCCTGGAACGCAAGCAGACGACCCTCGGCGACTATCGCTCGATCGTCCGCAAGCACCTCAAGTCCTACTTCACGACCTGCGCCACACCTTCGGTACCCGCTGCGCAGCCGAGGGCGTGCCGATGCGGATGTTGCAGGAGTGGATGGGACACCGTGACATCAAAACGACGCAGATCTACGCCGACTATGCGCCGAGTCCGCATGAGGCAGACCTCCTCGAGCGCGCCTTCGCTTCAGAAGACGACCATGAGGAGGCCGATATGCCCGTCCGGGCGGACCCAAAGACTCCGATGCCGACGACTCATTCGCCGATGCGTCCAAGCGACTGGTTCTTTCTGAACGCCTAACTGAAGGTCTCAGGCAAAGGAGACCATGTCTCGCTTCGGCGTCCGCCATCTGCTCTGACTAACCGTCCTGGGAGGTGGAGGTAGGAGCCGAGCGTGCAGCGGACGTCGCGTTGGTGGTGATCGCGTAAAGGACCGCCTGGCAGAGGGCGACAAACTCATGCGCGCGCTCAGGCGAGATGTCCTCTTGACCTCCATGCGCGGCCAGATTTCGCATCACGCTTAGCCCATCGATCGCGTCCTTGGTCTCGGCCGTGATCAGCCCCCGCTCGCGAGCGCTCTCGGCGAGTCGTCGCACACTCCAGGGCCGCTCCAGGTTCTCGACACCCTGTTCTTCGAGCAGCGAGCGCAGCGCGACCTCGATCTGACCGAAGGCCTCCACCACTGCGCCCGTCGGGCTGACCTCGGCAATCTCATCAAGTCGCCCTGCGGCTCCACCGATTTCGCCCTTTGAGATGGACGGAGGCCGGCCGAGATCGGCCTCGACAGCAGCCGCTCGACGCTGCCACTCAAGTCGGAATGGCCCGGCGCTGAGCGCTCCGCTGGCGCTCCTCAGCGCATCGCTCAGTGGCGCCCTGAACAACAAGGCGATCGCCAGCGCCGCCAGCGGCCAGGCAATCGAAGAGATGAACTCTGCGGCTGACATAAACTGATCCTCGCCGCTGGTGCGGATGCGATCAGACGGCGCGGCCGCGCTCGGCCCGTCGTCTTATCTGTCGTCTTGTTTTGAGCAGAACTCAGCGAACTGGGCCGACCCCATACCGCTCTAGCAAGCCAAATAAGACCCTCCTGGACACGCCTGAATCGGCTCATAACCCGAAGGTCGCGGGTTCGGATTTCTCCTCGCACTTCCGATCAGTGTCCTCAGCCAACACCGGGGACGATTTTTGACGCCAGCTCACGGAGGCCCGCGACGAGCGGCTTGTCGCGGGTCTCCACGGCGTTAAAGGAGACCAGCGTCCCGCTGCTGCTGTCCCACCAGAACGCCCGCAGCTTCCGCGTGCCCCCGCTCGTGGCCTGATAGCCGATCGCAGCTTCGGCACCGAAGTGCGGTAGGCGCAGGGAGGTGCCGCGCAGCGCACCTTCGATGAACTGCGCCTTGGAGCGGCTTTTTAGGCCTTCCAGCTTCTTGGGGAAGTTTGCCAGCCAGGTCTGGGCGGAAGGACCAGAGTCCGCCACCCAGGTTTCGATTCTGAGGTTGGCGACGGTCCCCGCGAGCAGACCGGCGCGCCGCCGCGCGGCGTTGGTCGGCTTCGGGCCGCTCCAGGCAAAGGCCCGACAACGAACGTGAACGACGCCCGCCGGATTTCCAGGTGCCCGCAGGAGGACATGGTGCGGAATGGAGTTCGTCAAGTCAAAGGCCTTGGCCGTCTCATGCTGGGTGACCAGCCCACAGGCATCGGCGTCGGAGGCGGCGGCCGGCACCGCGCTGAGGCCCATCGTCCCCAACGTCGCCAGCATGGTGATCCCCAGGAAGTGGTTGACGGCGGTGGGTAGACGGCGTGTCTTCATGACTTCTCCTCGTTGCTTTGTGACCGGCCGGATCAGATCGGCTCCACCAAGAACCCCGCGGGCCTCGTTTGGTAGCGGTCTGGGTCTGACCGTTCAAACCCTTGCATGGGGTGAAAGATGGCATCTGAGAACCCCATGTCCGCTAGGGCGAAAAAGGCGTCCGCTAGGGCGAAAAACACGTCCGCTAGGTGTCCGCTAGGGCTGTTTTCGTGTCCGCAAATGCACGCTACTCAGCGACCCAGGCGGACACGTTTTACCCTCTTTTTCGGCTCTAGGGAGCCAAACTATGGGGATGTCCGCAAATCGACGTTGCGAAGGGGAAGAGAGGTACAGGCGTAGAGGCATAGCCAGACGGACATGGCCTTGACAGATCCTGCTCAGCCCCTACTGTCTTCCTTCTTATCTCTCACGCCTTTTCACGGCAGTTCCCGCTCACAGCGGTCCCACATAGGCACTCGAACCAGATGCCAGCAGAGATCGTCAAGACCTAGCTTTCGCTGTCTTCTCGATCCACCACCGTGCTCCACGCCATCTCCGTCGAGCCAACTGGTCAAGACCGCATCGAGCCCCAGTAGTCCCAGCCTCATTCGCCATCAAAGACCCACGCACGGCCTGACCGCGCGCGGACAACCGATGCCCGGACGAGGTGCCCCGTGATCGGCGAAACCAAGAGAAGCGCCCTCGGCGCGAACCGGCGGATCCGCGAGTGGGCGGCCCGGCGGACCTAACCACCAAAGGAAAGGGAGAGCCGCGCGAACGGCCCTCCCCCTCAACAAGCGGGTGCTCAAGCCCCGCGGAAAGGACCAGCGATGCCCTCAGGCCACGCTGACCCAATAGCCACGATAACCACTGACGACGTCCTCACCGAGTCGCAGGGATTCATGCTGGGCCGCCGAGAGGAAGCCCAGCGCATCCTCAGTAGGGAACTGAAAGCCGGCCTCTCGCTCCGCGAGGCCCTGACAAAAGCGCGCCGACCGATCCGCGCGGGGCAGCTGGCGCAGATCAAGCACCGCGCCGAGCTGCCCTACCTCGCCGCCTGAGCCCGGGCGCAGGGCACCCATTCCCACTGGCGGTCGCCGTCTTCGCGGGGTCGCCTCCATTCACTTGAGGGTCCTGCCTCTGGCGGGCCTCCCACCTGCTCACCGCCGCCGGGAGAAGTGGCGGCGGTGAAAGAGAGGAATTCACATGAGCAAGGAAGCTAGTCGCATCCGTCGTGTTGTCGGTCGACTGAAGAGCCGCGAGGACATCGCGGAGATCCTGAAGATGGCGCAGCTCGAAACGGCGATCGCCATCTTCTCCGACGACGGCAAGAGGTTCGATCGCTCCCTAGCGATCTACGAGGCGGCTGAGGACGCCCTGGAGGCCGCGAGCGTCCGCCTGCAGGCGCCGCGCTACGCGGCAGCTGCCTGAGCAACTCCGAACGCGCTCGCCCGAGCGCAACCTCGCCGGTAGCCGTGGCCGGGCTCAACTTGCCCGAGACCCCGAGCCGGCCAGTACCGACAGGTGCCCGCAGCGGAAGTCTGCCTGCGCGCCACCGCCACAGATGAAACCCCGGGTGGGGAGGCCTGCCGCTGCCTTAAACGCAACGGGCCTCCTCACTCAGACCTCGCGCGAAGCCGCGAAGGAGGACAGATCATGACCGAGTTCAACGAACCCGTCTGGGTCGGGATGGACGTCGACGCCGAATTGGCCCGCTACGAGCGAGAGGACCGAAGGCGCGTGGAGGAGAAGCGAGTCCTCGCCGCCCTCGCCAGCTCGCCTCGCGGCAAGGGCCGTTGTGCGCCCATGGCCCTGGTGGGGAAGGAGGCGTCCGCCTCTCGCTCCCCGCTGGCCGCCTGATGGCGCCCTGCAATGTTCCCCACTCCGAGATCTCCCGCGCGCTTGCCAGGTTGGGCGAGCGCGCGGGGCGGGCCGAGGTGGTAGTCGCGCTTCAGCGCGACTGGGAGCCCTTCGAGACGCAGATGCGTCGGCGGATGCGGACCCGACCGCGAGGCAACCGCGAGGCCTACCTCTCCCTCGCGCGCGCGGGCTCGGAGAAGGTTCGCGTCCATCTCGAAGCGATTGGAGTCCTCTCGCGGTGTGAGGGCTCGGCTCGCAGGAGTCTCGGCGCCGTCGTCAGGGTGCGTGATCGCAGTCACAGGCAACGGCGGAGGCCCGGCCATGGCGGAGGCGGGAGGTGATGCCAACCGCGGTGGCCGGCGAAGAGCGCGGGCGCCAGACCCTCGCCTGCCTCGTGCAGCGGTTCGCGCTGCAGAGGGGGAACTGGGAAGTCGACTACCCCGAGATGGTCGAGAAGGTCCTGGCGATGGCGTCGGGGCGAGAGCCGCTCTGCGGTCGCTTCGCCGCGGTTGCCGGGGACCCCAGCTACACCTTCATCGAGGTCACCGCCACCGAGGCCGACGCCCTCGACCGGCTCGCCATCTGGACGGCCGACGAGCACTACCCGAAGTGCCCTCTCGCACTGGCTGACCTGCACGAGGGCTCCATTTACCCGGTGGCGGTCACGGTCAGCCGCGCCGCCGCACCCCGACCGTCACCCGAGGAGGGACCCCGATGCTGACCTACAAGCGCGTCATGGCCTTCCTCTTTCTGGCTGGATTTGCCGAAGAGGAGGCCAGGGCCTTGCGCCAGGCGCTCACGCTCGTGATTGACGTGGGCACCGAACCGGCCCTGCAGGGCCTCGCCTACAGCGCGGTCGCGCTGGCCGCCAACGCGGGGTTGATCTTTGGCGCCCTGTGGCTCCTGCGCCGCTGGCATCACTCGTGGCGCGGGACCCCTGTCCCGATCGAACCGCCCCCGGGTGGCCGGGGTCAGGCGGCCGAGACCGATCGAACCGCTCCCCTGGACCCAGTCGGTCAGGGAGAGCCCGACCCGGCCGGCTGGCCGGAGGAAGGAGGCTGCGATGAACAGCGTCCTGAGTGCACCTAGCCCCGCCGCGGGGCCGTCGCGCACTGATGAGCAGCACCCGTCGCCGACGGATACCGAGGGGGGTGGCGCAGAGATGCCTTCAGGCGTGCGGGGGGCGAGTGCGATGGCCTCAAGCGAGAGCACTATCTCAGCAGCAAGGAGCGCCGGGGACCTCGAGGGCGAGGGCTTCGCCAACCTGATGCGGGTCGGAGGGCCCACGGCTCCTCTGCCCCTGGCCTGCCTGCGACTGGTGGAGATGGACCTGGTGATCTGCGACGGGGCGGGGCTTGTCCTCTACTCGCTGCAGATCACGCCCACCACGCTGAGCTGGGAGCAGCGCGTGATCTCCTACCCGTCCGCCGGGGAGCTGCGGGAGCAACCCGATTGGGCCCGGCGGGCAAGGTGCCTCTGTCTCACCTCAGCGGATGCGCGTGCCTGCCGGGTCCCGGTCGGCGTCGTCGCCGCCGAGGCGCGGGCGGTCGAGGCGCTCGGTGGGCTCGAGGACGGCGAGGAGGCCGTCTACCGGCTCTGCGAAGCAGCCGCCGCTCGTCATCAGACGCTCGACAAGGTCGCGGCGAGGGCCGGTCGCCACTTCCTCGCCGAAGTCGAGAAGGCACGACGTCCCAGCCACGTGCCGCTGTACCGGTTGCAGGCGGCGCTGGCCGAGGAGCTCGCCCTCGGCCACAGCGCCGCGGCCCTGTGCTC
>DATCBF010000057.1:0-11242 GCA_036512025.1 Solirubrobacterales bacterium | reverse complement strand
GTCGCTGATCCGCTCCGCCCGCCGCAGCCACCCCTCGCGCACACGGCTCCCGCTCGGTTTGGCGACCATCACCGCTCGTTCGGGCGGGCACGGGCGTTTCCTGCTCCAGGAGAGGGGGCGGAGCCGGAATGACGTTCCCCACCCAGCCGTGGCGGCCTTAGGTCCCCGTAAATAAGTTGTGAAAGCCTCCGGCTGTGGACTGGTCCGTGCTGCATTCGCTCAACGACTTCCTCTTCCGCCACGACGGGGTCGAGGACCCGTTGAGCTTTTACGTCAACGCCTCCGAGGCGCTGTTCATCGCGATGCTGGCGCTCGTCTGCCTGGTCGGGCGGCCGCTCTGGCGCTGTGCCGCCGTCAGCGCCGGGCTCAGCGCGGCGCTGGCGCTGGCGATCGGCAAGCTGATCTCCGAACTCGTCAACCGCGCTCGCCCCTTTGTCGCCGATCCCAATGGAGTCCACCTCTTCTCCCACCATGCCGCTGACGCCGGCTTCCCCAGCGATCACGCCACGGCCTCGTTTGCGATCGCGACCGCGATCTTCTTGCGCAACCGCAAGTGGGGCGGGGTCGCCCTCGTCGCCGCCACGGTGCTCTCGGCCGGCCGGGTGGCGCTTGGCGTGCACTTTCCCAGCGACGTCATCGCCGGGGCCGCGCTGGGGGCCGCCTCGGCGCTCGTCCTCTGGCTCGGGCCCGTCCGGGCCAAGGTCGATGCGCTCGCCGACTTTGTGGGAAGCCGCTGGGACCGGCTGCTCGATCGCGGCGCCGGGCGTATCGGGCTTTCCTGGCGCTCCTGAACGTTAGTCTTTGGCTACATACAGGGCGGCGCCGGTGCTCTGCATGAAGTCCAACGGTGCGTTCAGCACCTCGGTCAGGGGGCAGACGGCGGGCGTCGATTTTGGATTTTCCTCGTCGAGGAAGAAGTTGCCGTGCACGAAGAGGACGGCTTCGGAGTTGATCACGTCGCCGGAGAACAACGACCGTTTGTATTTGCAGGTCACATTGGGAGTGACTTCAACCACCATCCAGAGGTTCGTCGGGCCCGAGGCCCCGGCAAAGCCCAACACGGCCTGGGGGGCTTCGGGCTGGAACCAGACGATGTTCGATTTGTTGTACGGCACGTTCTTCAGTTCGACTTTCACCGTCGGTTTTGCCCCCGCAAGGGTGGACGAGCAGGAGCCACCACCGCCGCCGTTGAAAGTGAAGGTGAGAACGCCTCCTGGCGCGCCTTTAGGGGTCCCGTCTTCATTGAATGGCCCTTTCAGTTCAGCCTGGCCGCAGCTGACTTCACCGGTCGGCCCTTTGGCGGTGGCGGGTTCGAAGGTCGCGCTTTTTTTCGCAACCAGCTGCCCTTTGACTTCGCCGGAGTAGCCTGCTCCTTTGCAGGTTTCTCCCCCCGCGGGTACGACTGTGCAAAGTTTTGTAGACAGCGCGGCGTTTTTGGCGACAAAGGCAGCTCCGCCTTCGGGCTGGGAGAGCCTGTAGGTGGCGCTGAATTTCGGGTGTTCGCAAAAACTGCTGCCTTCGATCAGCGTCATTTCCTCTTCGCTTGCGACGATTTCTCCGGGTTCTCCGCCCACCAGGCCGACGTTCATCGACGTCCCCAGCGTGCATTTGACAAGCCCCCCGCCGCAATTGATCTGCACCCTGGGTTCACCTGAGCCGCCGCTGCTGTCGACCAGGCTGCCTTCGTTTTCTTTCGTATAGGTCACTTTCATCGCGTAGGGCAGATTCAGGGACGTCGCTTCGCAGCTCAGGAAGAATCCTTTGCAGCCGCTGAAGGTAAATTCGCTGATCGTCCCGGGGAGAGACGAGGATTCGGATGCCGTTGTTTTGCCGGAGATCGTCGAATTCGTGCAGTGGAACGTCCCGCTGGACGTTGTCAGGGTCGCTTCGGTTCCCGTGGCGAGACTCCCACTCAGCGTCGTCCCGGATGGATAGATGGATGTGCTCGGACAGACCGGGTCCGTGCCGATCTTGCAGAGGACTGTGGCGGAGGCAGCGCCGGCATTTGCCAGCGCGATGCTGACCAGCGCGGTGATTACAACTAGTACAAGAGCGGCCGGTGACCTCATCCTGTCCTCCTCCAAGTTCGACTGCATAGTGTGGCCCGCGGGGCCACGGGCCAGATATGGAGACGTGTACCAGCTGCCGATGGTATTGTCAAATAATTCTGAGCAAAGCTGGCTCAATCGGCGATGGGGCGGTCGGAGAGCGGAGGGGGTGGGATTCGAACCCACGAGCCCCCTTGCGAGGGCCACCGGTTTTCAAGACCGGCGCATTCAACCGCTCTGCCACCCCTCCGGGGAGTGAATGCGGGAGGGATGCTAGACGCCTGGGAGCATGGCAAACAGGCAGCTCGGTGATTGGATGGAGGGATGCGACGGCTGCTTGTTTTCGCTTCGGCGATGATCTTCTTCGACGTCGCCTTCTATGCGGCGATCGCGCCGTTGCTTCCCGACTACGTCGCCCGCTTCGACCTCAGCAAGGCGCAGGCCGGGATCCTCTCGGCCTCATACGCGGCGGGGACGCTCGTCGCCTCGCTGCCGGCGGGGTTGGTGGCCACCCGGTTCGGCCCGCGGCGGAGCGTCATCGGTGGCCTCTTGCTGCTCGGCGCTTCCAGCCTGGTTTTTGGCTTCGGCGAAGAGATTCTCCTGCTCGACGCGGCGCGCTTCACCCAGGGGATCGCCGGGGCGTTGATCTGGTCGGGCGCGCTGACCTGGCTGATCACCAGCGCTCCCGACGAGAAGCGCGGCTCGGTGATCGGCACCGCTCTGGGGACGGCCGTCGCCGGCGCCCTGCTCGGCCCGGTGTTAGGCGCCCTCGCCGCTGAAGTCGGCACGGAACTCGTCTTCGGCTCGGTCCTGGTGCTGGCTCTGGCGCTGGCCTTCTTCGCGACTCGCATCCCCGAGGTCCGGGTTCCGGAGGAGCAGGGCCTGCGTGAGGTCTTTGCCACCATGCTCAGCCGGCCGGTGCTGACGGCCGCCACCCTCGTCGCCGTGCCCTCGGTGATGTTCGGCGCGGTCGAGGTCCTGGTGCCGCTGCGGATCAACGCCCTCGGTGGCGGCCACACCGCGATCGCCGCCGGGTTCATCGCCGGAGCCGCCCTGGAGGCCACACTGGCGCCGATCGCCGGGCGCTACTCCGACCGGGTCGGGCGGCGGACGCCGTTTGTCGTCGGGCTGACGATCTGCGCTATGGCAATGGCGGCGATCGCGGTTGCGCAGACGCTCGGTGGCGTCCTCGCGGCGCTGATCGCCACCTCGCTCGGAGCCGGCATCTGCTTTGCGCCGGCGCTGACGATGCTCTCCGAGGCTGCCGAGGCAACCCACCTGCACCAGGGCTTCTCGGCCGGGCTCTCGAACATGGCCTGGGCCTCGGGCCAGGTGATCGGAGGCCTTGCCGGTGGCGGCTTGGCGAGCGTCGCCGGAAATGCGGCTCCGAGCCTGGCGATCGTCGTTCTCCTGCTCGTCACCGTGGCCTACGCCTACCGGGCGCTGGCGCCGACGCCCCCGAAGGCTTTTGCCGGAGGCTAGGCTGGATTCGATGCCGGCGGGGAAAGCTCCAGAGATCATCGGCGAGTGGCGCAACTGGGCCGGGGATCAGGCCTGCCGCCCGGTCGAGGCGATCCGGCCACGAACTCGCGACGAGCTGGCCGAGTCGGTTGCGCTGGCCGCCGCCGCGGGACGCAAGCTGAGCGTGGCGGGGTCGGGTCATTCCTTCACCGAGGCGGCGATGACCGATGGGGCGATGATCCACGTCGAGGCGCTGAGCGGGATCCTCGACGCCGACCCCGCCAGCGGCCTGGTCCGGGTCGGCGGCGGCGCCGTCCTCGCCGACCTCAACGAGGAGCTGCACTCGCTCGGCCTGGCGATGGAGAACCTCGGCGACATCGATCGCCAGACGATCGCCGGCGCGATCTCGACCGGCACCCACGGCACCGGGGCGAAGCTGCGCAACATCTCCTCCCAGGTCGAGGGACTGGAGCTGGTGCTGGCCGACGGCAGCGTGCGGGATCTGGGAGCGGGCGATCAGGGCCTGCTTCGCGCGGCGCGGGTGGGGGTGGGCGCGCTCGGCGCGATCACCGCGGTGACGCTGCGCTGTGTCCCGGCCTTCACCCTGCACCGTGTCGACTCGCCGTGCCCGCGGGAGGAGGTGTTCGACAGCTTCCAGGAGCGCGCCGACGCCAACGACCACTTCGAGCTCTTCACCTTCCCCTACGCCGACAGCGCCCTGGTGTTGGAGCGCAATCGCACCGAGTCGGCGCCGCGGCCGCGCGGGCGGGCCGCCGCCTACCTCAACGACATCGTCTTGGAGAACTGGGCGCTGGAGGCGCTCTCGGCGACCGGCAAGCGCTTCCCGGGCGCGATTCCCCGGCTGGCGCGGCTGGCGGCGCGCGTCGCCTCCGGCAGTCAGGCGACCGATCGCAGCGATCGGATCTTCGCCAACGAGCGCCGGGTCCGCTTCACCGAGATGGAGTACGGGGTGCCGCGCGAGCACGGCCCCGAGGCGGCGCGGCGGGTGATCGAGTGGGTGCGCGCCAACCGCTACCCGGTCTTCTTCCCGATCGAGATGCGGGTGACGGCGGCCGACGACGCCCTGCTCAGCCCCTCACACGAGCGCGACACCTCCTACATCGCCGTCCACCAGTACCGGGGCATGGAGTGGCGCCCCTACTTCGAAGCGGTCGAGGAGATCATGGACTCCTACGGCGGCCGCCCCCACTGGGGCAAGCGCCACTTCCAGACGGCGCGGACTCTGGCGCCGCGCTATCCGGCCTGGGAGGAGTTCCAGCGCGCCCGCGACGAGCTCGATCCGACCCGCGCTTTCAGCAACGAGTACGCGGCGCGAGTGCTCGGCTAGCCCTCCTAGAGGAAGGCCTTGCCCTCGCCGCGGTAGGTGGGGACCTGGTCGACGATCTTGCCTTCCTTGACCAGGTGAAGGGTGTTGAAGCGCTCGCACAGCTCGCCCGCCTTCGCGTGGCGGAAGTAGACGCGGTCGCCGACGCGCAGGTTCGCGGCCGCGGGGCCGAGCAGTGGGGTCTGGACCTCGCCGGCGCCCTCCTCGGGGTCGAGCCTCAGCCCCGGCGGCAGCCAGGGGGAGGGAAGGCGACCCGCGTCGCCGCTGCCGGAGGCGAGGTAGCCGCCGCCGAGCGCGGTGGCGATGGCGGGGCTCGGCTTGCGCACGATCGGCAGCGCGAACCCGGCGGCGGGCGTGAGCGAGAAGCGGCTGTAGTGGTCGAAGAGGGTGGGGGCGTAGAAGCCCGAGCCCGCCGTCACCTCGGTCACCGCATCCTCGGCCCCGGTCAGCTCTAGGCTGCCGGTGCCGCCGCCGTTGACGGTCTCCAGCTCGGCGATCTCAGCCACCGCGGCGGCGATCGCGCCCCGCCGCTCGGCCAGCTCGGCCGCGGAGCGGCGCTGCATGAAGCGGATCGCGGCGCCGCGCAGGCGCCGCTCCGGCGGCTGGTCGCCAACCCCGGCGGTCTGGCCCTCGTAGGCCATCAGCGCGACCAGCTCGATCTGGGGCCGCCGCTCGATCTCGCGAGCCAGCGCGACCGCCTGCGCGGGGGTGCGGACGGGAGAGCGCTTGGGGCCGACCTTGATTCGCCCGCCCAGCGCCCACCAGCCGGCATCGATGTCGATGCAGACCCGGACCGGGGCGGCGTCGGCGCCCAGCACCGACTCGATCGTGTCCAGTTGCTCGGCGCAGTCGACCATCACCACCGGCGCCCCGGCCGGGTTGGCGACCGAGCGCAGGGCCAGCTCGCCGAGCGCCCTGGTGTCTGCGGTCGGGTAGGCCAGCAGGAGGTCCTCGAACCCCTGCTCGGCCAGCCACAGGGTCTCCGGCAGCGTGAAGGTCATCAGCCCGGCGAAGCGCCGGTCGCGGTCGAGGATCGCCTCCAGCAGCGCCCGGCAGCGCAGTGACTTGGTCGCGACCCGCACCGGCTTGACGCCCGCCCGCGCCAGCATCGAGTCGGCGTTCGCCCACATCGCGTCGAGGTCGACGAAGGCAAACGGCGCCTCGACCTCGGCGAAGATCTCCTCGTAGCGGCCGTGCGAGGGGTCGGGAGAGGACGACACGGCACGAGCCTATCCCCGTCACCCCCCGTTACTTCCTACAATCCGCCTCTTCCAAGGAGAGGTGGCCGAGTGGCTGAAGGCACTCGCCTGCTAAGCGAGTAGGGGGCGCAAGCTCTCTCGAGGGTTCGAATCCCTCCCTCTCCGTTGCGAGCAAGGTAGAAGGCTCTGATGAGAGCTGGTCGTTGAGCTCTTAGGTAAAAATGGCTGTCGCCATGACCACATCGGATGAGCAGGTGGTATCCAATCAGCGCTTCCAGTGGGAGCGTTACACGGAGCGCGCACGTCTCGTGATCCGCCTCGCGCAGGAGGAGGCGCGGGGATTGGGGTACGAGCACATCGACACCGAGCATGTCCTGCTCGGACTTCTTCGCGAGCAGGAGGGGGTTGCGGCGCAGGTGCTGGAAGGACTCGAGGTTGGCCCCAACCGCGTTCGGCGAGAGATTCCGCAAGGGACGAAATCGGGACAGAATCTCGGTCCTGAGAACCTTCCATGCACCGAGCGGGTCGAGATGATCCTCGAATCCGCCCTGCGTCTGTCGTTTGAGCACAAGGTCAACTACATCGGTACCGAGCACCTGTTGTTGGGGCTGCTCGAAGGCGACGGAGAAGCGGGGCGGATACTGCGGAAGCTTGGGGCGGCGCCCGAGACGGTTCGTGCGCGAACGCTCGCCAAGACCGCTCGCCTGCCCCGTGCCCGGATCTTCTTGTGCCACTCCTCAGCTGACAAGCCAGCTATCCGAGAGCTGTTCCATCAGCTGCGCGAGGAGGGCCTGGTCCCTTGGTTCGACGAGGAGAACTTGCTGCCAGGCGAAGACTGGGATCTTGCTATACGTCGCGCCGTTCGCGCCGCCGATTGCGTAGCCGTTTGCCTGTCGCGGGCGTCGACGACGTCGGCCGGATACGTCCATCGCGAGATCAAAGAAGCACTCGACGTTGCAGATGAACAGCCCGAGGGGACGATCTTCGTCATTCCTGTGAGGCTGGAGGAGTGCGATGTGCCGGATAGGTTGCGGCATTTGCACTGGGTCGATCTCTTCGCCGATGGTGGGTATCGACGATTGCTTCGAGCCTTTGGTCCTTGACCGCGGCGACCCGACGCACCACAAGAAGCACTGAGCCCGCGGGTGCCGCTGTCGCCTAGCTAAGGCGGGAGCGGACTGTTACCCGGGCGCCTCGCGACGGGATCATGGTCACGTTGCGATGGAGGGCGTGCTCGGGCGCCGGGTCGTCGGCCTCCAGGTCGAGGCGGCGGGCCATCGCCTCCAGGACCACGCGCTGCTCGGCCATCGCCAGGGCGGCGCCGAGGCAGCGGCGGATGCCGCCGCCGAAGGGAATCCACTCGTAGGTGCCGGGCTTGCGCCCGAGCCAGCGCTCGGGGCGGAACTCGAAGGGCTGCGGGTAGAGGTCCTCGCGGTGGTGGACGAGGAGGATGCTCATCGTCACCGCCGACTCGGCCGGGACGGCGTACTCGCCGAGGCGCCACGGCGCCTTCACCCGCCGCCCGATCAGGGGGATCACCGGCCGCGAGCGCATGCTCTCGACGATCGTCGCCTCAATTGTCTCCTCAGCGTCGATCCCGGAGCGCACCGCCTCGCGCAGGCGGTCGTGGGCGTCGGGGTTGCGGACCAGGCGCTCCCAGGTCCAGGCCAGCGTGTTGGCCGTGGTCTCGTGCCCGGCGAGGACGAGGGTGAGCAGCTCGTCGCGCAGCTCCTGGTCGCTCAGCGTCTCGCCCTCCTCGGTCCGGGCCTGCAGCAGGAGCGAGAGGATGTCGCGCCGCTCGTCGAGGTCTCCCGCCCTGCGGCGCTGGGCTATCACCGCGTAGGTGGGGCGGTCGAGGATCGCCAGCCCGGCGCGCATCAGCCCGACCGCCTCGGTCCGGCCGACGTTCATCAGCTCGCCGAGCTGGGCCACCGGTTTGGTCGAGGCGGCGGCGAGGCCCTTGATCGCGCGCCGCACGCCGTGCTCGGGGGTGCCAGGCGCGGGCCGTCCCTCGATGCCGAAGATCCCAGCCATGATCACGTCAAGGGTGATCGCCTGCATGCGGGAGGCGAGCGGGAAAGGGCGGCCGATGTCCCAGCTGTCGATCTCCTTTTCGGCGGCGTCGCTGATCAGCTGCGAGTAGTTCTCGATCGCCTCGCCGTGGAAGGAGGGCAGCAACAGTTTGCGCTGGCGCATGTGGCGAGGGCCGATCGCGGTCAGCACCGAGTTGGGGCCGACGATCGGGCGCAGCGGCGATTCGGCGGTCAGCGAGGGCGCCAGCTCCGGGGCGGCGGTGAAGAGCGAGCGCACGTGGTCGGGGTGGCTGGTGATGACGATCCCGTCCTCGGTCGTGCCACGCATCTGGAAGACCTCGCCGAGCTCGCGCCGCGCCCGGAAGACGAACTCGATCTGGCGCTGGTTGAAGCGCAGCAACTGCAGCCTGCGGGGCAGCGGGATCCTCGGCGGCGCCGGCAGCCCGAGGTCGCCCGGCTCGGCGGGCCCCGCCGGCGATGGCGGCGCCGTGCCGACCAGGGTCGCGTCGAGCTCGTCGCCGCGGTCGGTCGGTTCAGTGGCGGTGGGCATACGCTCAGGTTACCGGTACACCGATCGATGTCGTCATTGAGCCCCGATCGCGACCATCTACAGTCATACGCGTGAATTCTGTGCCTACATCGGCCTCGGCGGGGCGGCAGGGCAGGCGGACCAAGATCATCGCCACGGTCGGCCCTGCCAGCTGGAGCCTGGAGGTTCTCGAGCGCCTGATCGAGGCCGGCGCCGATGTCCTGCGCCTCAACTTCTCCCACGCCGATCGCGATCGCCACGCGGGCACGATCGAGTCGATCCGCGCCGCCGCCGAGCGGGTCGGGCGCGAGGTCGCGATCCTCGGCGACCTGCCCGGGCCGAAGCTGCGGATAGGCGAGCTGCGCGGCGACTTTGCCGAGCTGGAGACGGGCATGCACGTGAAGCTGACGCCGCGCGATGTGGAGGGCGACAGCGAGACGATCCCGGTCTCCTGGCCCGGGGTGACCTCCCTGCGCGAGGACGAGACCGTCTATCTCGCCGACGGGGCGATCCGCTTGCGCGTCTGCGAGCCCGAGGAAGAGGGGGTCGAGTGCGAGATCGAGGTCGGCGGCACCCTCTCCTCGCATAAGGGGATGAACATCCCCGGGGCCACGGTCGGCCAGGTCACGGCCGACGCCGACCTCGCCTGGGTCGAGTTCGCGGTGCAGCAGGGCATCGACCTGCTGGCGATCTCCTTCGTCGCCACCGCCGCCGACCTGACGCCGGTCTCCGAGAAGCTGCGCGAGCTCGACTCCGACATCCCCCTGATCGCCAAGATCGAGAAGCCGCAGGCGGCTGAGAACCACGAGGAGATCATCCGCCTCGCGACCGGCGGGATCATGGTCGCCCGCGGCGACCTCGGGATCGAGCTGCCGCTGGCGCAGGTGCCAGTCGTCCAGAAGCGGCTGATTCGCGCTGCCGGCAAGGCCTCGAAGCCGGCGATCACCGCGACCCAGATGCTGGCCTCGATGGTGACCGCGCGGCGGCCGACCCGGGCCGAGGTGACCGACGTCGCCAACGCGATCTACGACGGCACCGACGCGATCATGCTCTCGGAGGAGACGGCGGTCGGCCAGTTTCCGGTCGAAGCGGTGCGGGTGATGGATCAGATCGCGCGAGCGACCGAGCCCGACCTGCGCTACGGCGAGTGGCTGTTCACGCGGACCGACCAGGCGACCCAAGACGTTGCCGACTCGGTTGCGCAGAGCGCCGTCGGGGCGGTCTACCGGTTGGGGCTGGCGGCGATGGTGGTGCCGACCCACAGCGGCCGCACCGCGCGGCTGGTCTCCGCCCACCGGCCCAACGTGCCGGTGCTGGCGGTCTCGCCGCGGATCGAGACCGTGCGGCGCCTCGGCCTGCTGTTCGGCGTCACCGCGGTCCTGAGTGACCACGAATCCGAGATCCGCGGCCTGCTCGACGACTGCGCGGCGCTGGCGGCTCGCCACGGCATCGCCAAGTCGGGCGACCTGATCGCGATCACCGCGGGGCTGCCGGAGCAGGAACTGGGAACCAACCTCTTCGAGGTCCACCGAGTTCCCTGACGAAGGTAGGCTGCCGCCTGTGACCGATTTCGACGCAATCGCACAGGGGATGACCCAGGCGGTCCCGTTCGCGCGGCATCTCGGCTTGGAGATAACGAGTGTCAGCGAAGGAGAGGCGGTCGTCCGCCTGCCCGACCGCCCGGAGCTGACCAACCACGTCGGCTCCCAGCACGCCGGCGCCCTCTTCACCCTCGCCGAGACGGCGTCTGGGGCCGCTTTCGTCGGCGCTTTCGCCGAGCGCCTGGGTGAGGTCACCCCGCTCGCCCGCCAGGCCGAGATCAGCTACGAAAAGATCGCCAAGGGCACGATCGATGCCACCGCCAAGCTCGGCATCGACAAAGACGAGGCCCTCGCCACCCTCGACGCCGAGGGCAAGGTCGAGTTCCCCTGTGAGGTGACACTGGCCGACGAGTCCGGCCTGCAGGTCGCCAGCGCGACCGTCCGTTGGCACGTACGGCTCAATAAGCCGGCCGAGCCCGCCGGCGCCTGATCGAGTCACCGGCCGGCACGGCCCCGTCGTGAGCAGACGCCAGCACATAAACCACGCAAGCCGCGAGGCGATCGCGGTGGCGCGCGGCTCGACCGCCACCCACGCCCACCTGCGCCGGCGGATCCTGACGATCGTCGCCGTCACCCTCTTCTTCGCCGCGATCTGCACCCTGATCATCTACTTCTCCGAGCGCCATGCCCACGGCACTCAGATCCACAGCTTCTTCGACGCCTTCCTCTTCTCGACCTCGCAGCTGCTGACCGCCTCCTCGGTGGCCAACCCGACGACCCAGCTGGGCAAGGTCCTCGAGCTCTTCTTCGACATCTACGCGATCACCGTCGTCGCCACCCTGGCCGGCTCATTCGGCGCCTTCTTCCACCAGCGCAGCACCGAGCTGGACCGGGCAAAGAAAGAGCTGGTCGAGAAGGCGGAGGAGCTGCGAAAGAGGATCTAGGTGTAGTTCCTAGCCACGTTGTTCATCCGGGCCTCCTTGGAGGCTGGCGGTGTCGAAGCCCCAGCAACAAGGAGGAACCGGATGAAGCTCCACGCTAACGCGCCGCTCGGCCCGAAGGGCAGGGCGATCATGGTCAGGCGAG
>DATCBF010000056.1:0-12090 GCA_036512025.1 Solirubrobacterales bacterium | reverse complement strand
CGCCCGCGGGCGCTGGGACCTGATCGTCGACATCGAGGACTGCATGCTCGCCTCCGAGCGCGGCAACGCGGCCCGCAACAAGGTCCGCGACTGGGCGCGGCTGGAGGCGGTGCCTCCCTACGATCGCCGTTCCGAGAAGGGGACGCTGCGCAACCTCGCGGTCCGCGAGGGACGGCGCAGCGGCCAGATCCAGACCCGCCTCGTCACCTCGGCCACCAACTTCCCGAAACCCCCGGTCGACCTCCACACCGCGATCGAGGGGCCCTCGGGCGGCACCGACGGGCCGACCGGCGCGCTCGGCGAGGAGCGCCTGCGCGAGGAGCTCTGCGGGCTGAAGCTGGAGATGTCCCACAGCGCCTTCTTCCAGACCAACACCGAGATGGCCGAGCGCCTCTACGGCGTCGCCGGCGAGTACGCGGGGCTGAGCGGCAGCGAGCGGATCTTTGACCTCTACTGCGGGATCGGCACGATCGGCCTGACGATGGCCGCGCGGGCCGGAGAGGTCTGGGGACTGGAGATCGTGCCGGAGGCGATCGACGACGCCGAGCGCAACGCGGAGCGCAACGGGATCGAGAACGCCCACTTCCTCGCCGCCAACGCGCGCACCGGAGTGCGGCCGCTGGTCGAGCAGGCGGGCAAACCCGACGTGGTCGTGATCGACCCGCCGCGAGCCGGTCTCTCGCAGAAGATCGTGCGCCGGGTCCTCGAGTGCGAGGCGAAGAAGATCGTCTACGTCTCCTGCAACCCGACCACGCTCGCCCCCAACGCCAAACAGCTCGGCGAAGCCGGCTATAGGCTGGCCCGCGTGAAGCCGGTTGACATGTTCCCGCAGACCCCCCACATCGAGTGCGTGGCGCTCTTCGAGCGTGAGTAACCGCGGCTTCGGAGTCGCGGCGGGACTCGATCCCGAGGTGGCGCAGCCGCTCGCGGCCCGCTGCGCCGAGGCCGGCTACACGTCGATGTGGTCCAACGACCACCCGGGCGCGAAAGGGCTGGAGACGCTGGCGCAGTTCGCGGCCGGAGCGACGCGGATCGACCTCGGCGTCGCCGTCATCGCCCTCGACCGCACTCCCCCTGCCGAGATCGCTGCCGACATCGAGCGCACCGGCCTCGACCCGTCCCGGCTCTGGCTCGGCGTCGGCGCCGGCTTCTCGAAGAAGCCGCTGACGACGATGCGCGAGTCGCTGCCGGAGCTGCGCGAGAAGCTGCCCGGCGTCCGCCTCGTTCTCGCGGCGATGGGCCCAAAGATGTGCGCCCTGGCCGGCAGCTGCTACGACGGCGTCTTCTTCAACTGGATGACGCCGGACTTCGCCGCGAGCGCTCGTAAGCAGGTCGAGGCAGGTGCCCAAGAGGCAGACAACGAGGCGCCGCCGGTCTTCGGCTACGTACGCACCGCGGTCGGCCCCGACGCCGCCGACCGCCTCGCCAAGGAGGAGTCCTTCTACCGCGACCTCCACCCCGGCTACAGAAACCACTTCGACCGCCTGGGCGAACCCGAGGGCACCGTCGGCGTAGCCGCCTCAGACGGCCCCGACGCCCAGTCCCAGCTGGCCGCCTACACCGCTCTAGACACAGTCGTAGTCCGCGGCCTGGCCAGCGCCACCATCGACGCAATGGCGGGCGTGGCCGAATCAGCCGCACCCTGAAACGCCGTTTGCTGGATCAACCACACCATTGTGTGGTCTAGACAGCAAACGGCGCGTCAGTACGGCGGCAGGTCCTCGTACCACTCGCCGAGCATCTTGAAAGCCCGCCAGAAGCGCTGCTTCGCGCCCTCCTCATCCAGCGAGTCGTCGATGTCGGGGGTGTAGAGAGCGTCGATCGTCGGGGTGAAGGCCTGGATCTCTCCCTCGCGCCGCTCTACCGGTCGCGAGAGAGGGACCTGGAGGCCATTCAGCGTCCGCAGGGCAGGCTCGCCCATCACGACCATGATCTTTGGCTGCACGATCGCGATCTCCTCAACAAGGCGCCGGACGCATGGTTCTGCGGCCAGCTCGGGCTCTGCTGTCGGACACTTGGCACAAAGCGTGCCGTAGACGACCAAGGGATCGATCCCCAGTCGTTTGAAGCTTTTCATCAGCGCGTTGCCGGAACGGCCATAGAAGGCGACGCCCTCTTCGATCTCCGCCGTGGCCGGCGCGTGCTTGAGCATGAAGACGTCGGCCTGCGGGTGACCGGAGCCCAGCACCGGCATCAACTTGCCGCGCGGGCAGTGCGGGCACTCCTGCAGCTCCCTGGTCAGCTGGTTGAGCTCGCGGATCGCTCGTTCGAGGTACTTCTCTCTGATCTCGTCGTCGGTCGTCGGCATCGGCGACGATTTCTTTGACAGCTCGGGCGCGGCTCCTTTCCGACGGCCCGCCTGCATCAGCTCTTGCTCGCCGATCCCCGCCCTCGCGGCTTGCCCCCACGCACCGGTTTGGCATCCGGAACGCGACGTTTGGGCGCCTTCGGCCGCCCCGCCGTCTGCAGTAACTTCAGCGCCTGGACGTAGACGAGGTTCTTGTGCTTGCGGGTGATGTCGGCATCGCGCATCGCCTCAAGGAACTCCGCCGGGCCGTCGAAATCGTGGATCCGCACCCGCACGCTGCCGAGACCCTGGGCGACATGGCTGTCGGAACCGGCCCCCGGCACGATCCGGTACTTGCTCGCGAACCGCTCGGCCTCCTCGTTGAAGGCGGTCAGGGCCACCCGCGGGTTGAAGACCTCAAGGATGTCGACCTCCTCGACCATGTCCAGGAGATGCTCGTAGTCGGGCACCGAGTGAAAGCGATCGAACGGGTGCGGAACGTAGACGAGCCCGCCCTGGCGACGGATCTCGGCGATCGTCTCCGCCATCGTCATCCCCCGCGGGATCTTCTCCTCGAGGAAGAGGCCGATCACCTCGCCCTGCTCGGCGGTCTTCACCTCCTCGGCGACGATCACCTTGATCCCACCCATCTCCGCGGCGATCTTGCGCGCCTCCAGAGCACCGGAGACCTCGTTGTGATCGGTGATCGCGATCGCGCCGAGGCCGCGATCGCGGGCGGTCTTCAGCAGCACGTCGACGGGCGTCGCGCAGTCGGGCGAGTGGTCGGTATGCATGTGGAGGTCGACCTCGATCAGCTCGCGGTCGGCAATCCGCGCCCGCACCTCAGGGTCCCCCTCGGGGTCGTGGCGGCGGGCGGTGAGGCGCCGATAGAGCGCCTCCAGTTCGGCGGCGACCCGCGCCCAGTCGCGGTCGGCCGCGATCAGCTCGTAGTTGCCGGGGAAATAGCCCTCCAGCAGCTCGGCCGTGGCCAACGAGGTGACGGTGCGAGCATCGAGGCGGCCGAAGAAGATCTCGACCAGCGGCCGCGCCACCTGGGTCGATAGCACCCGCTCCTGCGGCGCATGGAAGGTGGCGACGTTGAGCGAGTGGGAGTGGCGCAGCGCCGCCGAGGAGATCGAGGGCGCGAAAGGCTCGTGGACGTGGACGATGTCGAACGGGGTCGACCCCAGGAGCTTTTTGACGCGATCGCCGCTGCCGAGCACGATGACGGTGTGACCGCGCCTCTCCAGCTCGGCGGAGACTCCCTCGACGAACTCGTTGATCCGGTTCGCGGCGCCCCGCGGGTGCGGGGTGACCTGAACGATCGAGAGGGGCTCGGCCGACACGAACCAGCAGCATAAGAGCCCGCCGCCAGGCGGGCTCTCAGATCAGGCTCCGGCCTTGGTCTCGACGCTCTTCGGCGCCGTCTCAACCGGCGTCGGCGACTCGCCACGGGCGTTGGCGGCAATGAACTCCTCCGTCTTCTCGCGCGCTTCGTCGTCGGGCCGCTGACTGTGTGGCGACTTCATCAGGTAGCTGGAGGGGCCGTCGAGCTGGCCGCTGACGCCGTTGTTGAGGGCGAGCTTGATCGTCCGCACCGCGTCGATCACGACTCCCGCCGAGTTGGGCGAGTCCCAGACCTCGAGCTTGAGCTCGACGTTGAGCGGCACGTCGCCGAAGGCTTTGCCCTCGAGCCGGATGTGCGCCCACTTGCGGTCGGTCAGCCAGGCGACGTAGTCGGATGGGCCGACGTGGACGTCCTCCTCAGGCAGATCGTGGCCCATGATCGAGGTGACGGCGTTGGTCTTCGACTCCTTCTTGGAGGCGAGCCGCTCGCGCTCGAGCATGTTGTAGAAGTCCATGTTGCCGCCGACGTTGAGCTGGCTGGTCCGCTCCATCCGCACACCGCGGTCGTGGAAGAGACGGGCGAGCTGGCGGTGGACGATCGTCGCCCCGACCTGGGACTTGATGTCGTCGCCGATGATCGGCAGCCCGGCCTCCTTGAAGCGCTTGTCCCAGTAGTCCTCGCGGGCGATGAAGACGGGGAGGCAGTTGACAAAGCCGACCCCGGCCGCCAGAGCCTGCTCGACGTACCACTTGACCGCGTCCTCAGAGCCGACCGGCAGGTAACAGACGAGCACGTCGGCTTTGGTCTCTTTGAGGATGCCGACGATGTCGGCGGTCTCCCCCGGAGCTTTGGTGATTTTCTCTTTCAGGTACTTGCCGAGGCCGTCGTGGGTCATGCCACGCTCGACCTTGACGCCCAGCTTGGGGACGTCGGCGAACTTGATCGTGTCGTTCTGCCCCGACCAGATCGCATCGGAGAGGTCTTTGCCGACCTTCTCGACGTCGATGTCGAAGGCGGCGACGAACTCGACGTCGCGGACGTGGTAGCCGCCGAGTTCGACGTGCATCAGGCCCGGAACTTCGTCGGCCGGGTCGGCGTCCTTGTAGTACTGGACGCCCTGGATGAAGGAATTGGCGCAGTTGCCGACGCCGACGATCGCGACACGGACCTTCTCGTCCGTGCGGGCGGCTCCGTTGCTGCCGTTGATTCCGTTGGTCTCACTCATGAAATTAGAAGTCCTTCCTCGATGGCGCTAGGTGGCAGAACACACCCGGCGGGCCGACTGGTTACAGCTCCCCGCTCAGTTGCCGTCATCGTTGCCGACGGCGGCTGCCTCGCTGGAGAGCTCGTTTCGAACATGCCATACCCGCTGGATCACGGTGACGATGGTCAGAGCGGCGATCACGTAGATAGCCGGCGCCAGCAACTCGAAATCTCCAAGCCCGGCGCCCTTGGCAAAGACCAAGCCGATGGAGAGTATGACTACCCGCACGGGCCGTGTCGCAAGCCCGACCTTGCACTCGACGCCGAGCGCCTCGGCCCGTGCCCTCGTGTAGGAGACCATCAGCGAGCCGAGCACGGCAACCACGCACATCGCGGCGGCGAAGTCGTCGCCGATCGCGGCGAAGTAGCCGGCGACGGCGGCCAGCACGATCCCCTCCTCGACCCGGTCCAGGGTCGAGTCGAGGAAAGCGCCGAAGAGGGTTCCCTTGCCCGACATTCGCGAGTAGCGACCGTCGAGGGTGTCCATCACCGAGCCGAGGACGAAGGCGACCCCGGCCAGGAAGAAGAGCCTCTGGGTGACGAGGACGGCGGCGACCAGGTTCCCCACCAGGCCGACCATCGAGATCGCGTTCGGCGTCAGGCGCGACTCGATCAGACGGTCGCGAGCGTAGGCCCGAAGCTCCTGCCCGTTGCGGGCCTGGCGGCCGTTGCGACGACCGCCCGGGACCCTTGGGGGCGCCGAAGATTCCATTGCCGTGAGGCTATCGCCTGCCCGCGACGGCGAAGGAAAAGGCCATCTAGGCCTCCGCCTCCTTGGGAAAGCGCGAGCGCCATGCCCATGCCTCCGGCCGAGCGCGGGCGAGCAGGCGCGAGGCGACCAGCGCCGCGGTGACCGCGACGCCCCAGCCGAGAGCGACGTCGAGCCAGTAGTGATTGGCGGTGACGATCACCACCCAGGCGATCAGCAGCGGCCAGCAGAGCCAGAAGACTTTCGGGACCCAGCCGCGACAGACCTTGAAGCCGGTGGCGCCGATCATCAGGGCAAAGGCGCAGTGCATGCTCGGCACCGCCGCGTAGGGGTTGATGAAGATCTTGGCCAGCGTCGAGTCGTGGTTGACGTTGGAGAAGTCGACGATGGTGTCGACGAAGCCGCGCTGGGGGAACATCCGCGGAGGCGCCGTCGGGAATGCCGTGTAGCCGACCAGGGCCAAGCCCATCGAGACCACGAACATGTTGCGGACGAAGTAGTAGGACTCGTTGCGGAAGAGGTAGAGCCAGATCAGGAAGCCCAGCGCGATCGAGAACTGGGCGTTGAGATACAGCTGGTTGGCGAGGTCGATCGTCCAGTGGGCGGGCAGGAAGAACGCCTGCAGGCTGGGCTCGAAGAAGGTGTGGGTGGAGCGCTCGAAGTCGATCACCTGGGCGCCGTGGGCGATCGCGTCGGCGCGCTGGGAATCGGCGATACCGCGGACGAGCTCGTAGGCGATGTCGACCCCGACGAGGATGCCGAGCTGGCGGCCGGCGTCACCCCAGCCTTGGGGGAGCCTGGCCGTGACGCGGGCGAAGGCACGAGACATTTAGCAATTGTAATTCCCCCGTTAACGGAGGTGGTGGGGTAGGGCCGATCTCGCCGCTCGATTCAACGGCACAACTGCCGCGTCTCCTCAGCTGAGGAAGTTCTGGATGCGGTCTATTAGCTTTGGTTCCTCTACCCAGGGCCAATGGCCCAGGCCTTTGAGGATTTCCAGCTTTGCGTTGGGGAGGGCCTGGGCGTAGGCCTTGCCGAATTTGGCCGGCAGGTAGAGGTCCCGGTCTGCCCAGAGGACGAGAGAGGGGCAAGTGAGCTTGTCGAGGTCTTTGCCGGCTGCGGCCAGACGATCGGAGTCCGCGTGGCGGTAGAGGGCGAGGAGCGCCTGGCGCGTTCCCTTGTCCCAGTGATCCCAGATCGTGTCGATGAACTGCGCCGGCATCGCGCCGCGGTCGCCGCGTGCCTGGCGCAACAACAACGCCATCGAGGAGCGGGTCGTGGTCGCGTTGAGGAACTCGCCGACCAGGCGGCGGCGCCAGAGCTGCGCGACCCAGTGCCAGCGATAGCCCGGCAGCAACGGCACCGCATTGATGACGACCAGCTTCTCGACCAGCTCCGGCCGGCGCTGCGCCCCGATCAGGGCCAGGCCGCCCCAGTCGTGGACGAGGAGCTTGCGCCGGCCGATGGCCAACTCCTCCAGACACCGCTCCAGGAACGCGGAGAGCCCGTACATCGAGTAGTCGAAGGTCCGAGGGTCGGGCTTGTCGGATCGCCCCCATCCAGGCATGTCGATAGCGATCCCGGGTGAGCCACTCCCCTCCATAAAGGGCGCCCATTCCTCGCCGTGGGTGGGATTGCCGTGGCAGTAGACCACCGGCGTCCCGTCCCCCTCGCTACGTCGATAGAAAATCTTGAGGCCATTAACGCTCAGCTCGGCCTCTTCGACCTTTCCCGCCATGCCGGAACCCTACGACTCGGAAGCAACATAGGGTCCGCCCGATGCCCTGGAAGCGCCCCGACAAACGCCGAGTCCGAGCGATCCGCGACCGCCTGCGCGAGATCTACGGCCAGCCGGTCAACGAGCCCCACCGCCAACCGATCGCCGAGCTGATCAAGACCGTCCTCTCCCAGCACACCAACGACCGCAACCGCGATCGCGCCTTCGCCGCCCTGCGCGAGCGCTTCCCCAGCTGGGAGCAGGTGCGTGACGCGCCGGTGAGCGAGATCGAGGAGGCGATCCGGCCGGGTGGCCTCGGCAAGCAGAAGGCCCCGCGGATCCAGGCGATCCTCGAGCAGCTGGGCGAGGATCCCGACCTCGACTGGACCGAGACCGCGCCGCGCGAGGAGTCGCTGGACTTTCTCCTGGCGCTGCCGGGGGTGGGGCGAAAAACAGCGGCCTGCGTGCTGATCTTCACCTGGGGCATCCCCGAGATCCCGGTCGACGTCCACGTGCACCGGGTCGGCGGCAGGCTCGGCCTGTTCCCGGCGAAAGCCTCGTTCGAGCGCGCGCACGACGAGATGCTGGCCGTTGTCGACCCCGCCGACGCCTACGAGCTGCACATGAACCTGATCCGTCACGGCCGCACGCTCTGCCGTCCAAAGCCCCGTTGCGAGGAATGCGAACTGCGGCGGATGTGCCCCTGGTACCGCGACAGCGTGAAGCGCCAGTAGTATCTCCGCCGCCGGTCGGCTGGATTGACCCGCGGATCGGCCCACTTACAGCGAATGAAAAAACGCACTTTCGTCATCTTCGGACTGCTGGTCGTGTTCCTCGCGGTCCTGATCCCCTGGCTCGCCTTCCGCGACCGGGGCGACGCCGCGACCGGGGCGCAGGACGTGCCGGCCAACCTGAAGATCGGCCAGACCCTCTTCCAGACCAACTGCGGCACCTGCCACACGCTCTACGCGGCGGGCACCGACGGCAACTACGCGCCCAACCTCGACGTCCTCCTCGCTCCGCTCGGGCCGCCCAGCGGACCGGAAGCCGCGCAGACGATCAAACAGACCAAGAGCCGCGTCCTCAACGCGATCGAAAACGGCGTCGACAGCACGACCACCACGGGGAGGATGCCGGCCGGCATCCTCAATGGCCAGCAGGCCCACGAAGTCGCCGAATTCGTCGCCCAGACCGCCGGCGAGGGCTGAGCGGAACGGCCGACGGGCCGACCCCATGAACTCGCGGGAAATCGGCCCGTCGACGAGTGTCTAGTGAGCGAACTGCAGGGCGCTGAAGAGCCCGGCGTGATCGGAGTCCCAAAAGCCGTTGACAGGGAGTAGGCCGGTCACGGCCGATTCCTTCAGCTTCACCTCCGACGGATCCCGGGTCATCACATGGTCGACCTGGTGGTCGAAATCGGTGACGCTGCCTCCCGCGCCTTCGGTCAGCAGGGTCGATTTGAGGCAGCACCCCAGCGGGCTTGCTGTGCTGCGCTCGCGCATTCCCGCTTCCAGCAGTGTCCTGTAGGCCTGCTGATCGCCGGGTTCGACGGTGTCGTCGTCGGAGTTGAGGTCGCCGACGAGAACCACCGGCAGGTCGCTGGTTGCCGGGCCGCCCGGGGCGACCAGCTCGGCCGCCTGCTGGGCGCGGACGCTCGGGACCACGGACGCCGGGTCAAACGCCTCCAGGTGGGTGTTGACGAAGCGGAACCAGTGGCTGCCGCGCACCCTGGCGTCGGTGCTGACCCAGCCGCGGGTCACCGGCACCTGGCCGCCCAGAATGGACACGTCCAGGAGGTGGGCGAAATGGCCGGCGGTCGGGTTGGCCGTCTCAACGCCGGCTCCACGCCGGGCCAGGATCACGTCGCGCATCGTCAGGCGGCCGTCGATCTCGGCATTCGCGATCGCCGGGTTGGGGCCGTCGCCAGCGACGCCGTTCTCATCGGCGGGGGCCTCGAAGTCGAACTCGTTCTGCGAGACGACGACTTCGTACTGCGGCTTGCCTTTGTTGAGCTGTTCGAGCAGCAGCTGCAGGTAGTCGTAGCGGACCGTGGTCGCGCTTGGGCCCGTGGAGAGAGGCGCGAGGCTTGGCGGCCCGGTGCGCCATAGCGCCACCTCCTGCAGGCCGACCAGGTCAGGCTGCTTTTCGAGGATCTCGTGCGCCAGGCCTTTCGCCCGGGTCGGGAAGTCGTTCGCCGTCACTTCGCGCAGGATCTGGCCGTTGGCGGCGACGAAAGATTCGAGGCTGGGGGCGCCGATCGCCGGCGCCAGGTCGGCCCCGAGATAGAGGTTGCGGGTCATCGTGTTGACCAGATGGCCCCTGCCGCCATGGCCCGGGCTCTGATGGCCGGGACCGTGATGGCCTGGGGGAAAGTGACCGGGGCCGGGAAAGTGGTGACCGAGACCGTGATGGCCGCCGGGGTGAGATGGGTGTCGCTGCTGGCCGGCGGCGGCCCAGGCGGGCAGGAGCAGGGCAATGACGAAGGCGGCGGCGATTGCCGCCAAACCCAGCCTGGGGGCCGGTGCGGGTACGTTGTTCAAGGTGTCCTCCTCATCCGGGATCCCGCGGTGGCGGAATCGACTTGGTTGAGGCGCCTCCGACCGGGCCGCATATGGCGCTGGCACGGTGCCCATCACACGGCTACCCGCCAGGAAGCTGTTCAATCTCCGGCCCGAATCGGCTTGCAATCTCACACAAACTTGCCATACTGACGCTTAGATTTCATAACTAGTCAAGACGAAACCCCTGGAAGGACGCATCAAATTGGGTAAAACGATTGGAATTGACCTGGGCACGACCAATTCGTGCGTCGCTGTCATGGAGGGCGGCGAGCCGACGGTTCTCGAGAACTCCGAGGGCGGGCGGACGACCCCGTCCGTGGTCGCCTTCACCGAGTCCGGTGAGCGGCTGGTGGGCACGGTGGCCAAGCGCCAGGCGGTGATGAACCCCGAGAACACGATCTTCTCGATCAAGCGCTTCATGGGCCGCAAGGAGGCCGAGGTCAAAGAGGAGGAGACGATCGTCCCCTACGAGGTCGTCGCCGGCGACAACGGCGACGTCCGCATCGACGTGCGCGGCAAGCAGTACAGCCCGCCGGAGATCAGCGCGATGATCCTGCAGAAGCTGAAAGCCGACGCCGAAGCGAAGCTGGGCGAGGCGGTCGACAGCGCTGTGATCACCGTCCCCGCCTACTTCAATGACGACCAGCGCCAGGCGACCAAGGACGCCGGCAAAATCGCCGGCCTCGACGTCAAGCGGATCATCAACGAGCCGACCGCCGCCTCACTCGCCTACGGCCTCGACAAAGAGACCGACGACCAGACGATCCTCGTCTTCGATCTCGGCGGTGGCACCTTCGATGTCTCCGTGCTCGAAATCGGCGACGGCGTCTTCGAGGTGAAGTCGACCGCCGGTGACAACCACCTCGGCGGCGACAACTGGGACAAAGCGATCGTCGAGTGGCTGGTCGCCGAGTTCAAACGCGATCAGGGCGTCGACCTGGCCGCCGACAAGAACTCACTGCAGCGCCTCTACGAGGCCGCGGAGAAGGCCAAGATCGAGCTCTCCTCGACCCAGGAGACGCAGATCAACCTGCCCTTCATCACCGCGGTCGAGGGCCAGCCCAAGCACCTCGACCTCAAGCTCAGCCGCTCGAAACTGAACGAGCTGACCGGCGACCTGCTGGAGCGGATCGTCGGCCCAGTCAAACGTGCTCTCGATGACGCCGACACGGCAGTCGACCACGTCGTCTTGGTCGGAGGGATGACCCGGATGCCCGCCGTGCGCGAGCGGGTAAAGGAGCTGACCGGCAAGGACCCGCACCAGGGAGTCAACCCCGATGAGGTGGTCGCGGTCGGCGCCGGGATCCAGGCCGGGGTGCTGGCCGGCGACGTCAAGGACGTGCTGCTGCTCGACGTCACCCCGCTGACGCTGGGGATCGAGACCAAAGGCGGCGTGATGACGAAGTTGATCGAGCGCAACACGACGATCCCGACGAAGAAGTCGGAGACCTTCTCGACCGCCGACGACAACCAGCCGTCGGTTGAGATCCACGTGCTGCAGGGCGAGCGCGAGATGGCGGGCGGCAACAAGAGCCTGGGCAAGTTCCAGCTGACGGGGATCCCGCCGGCGCCGCGGGGGATGCCGCAGATCGAGGTCACCTTCGACATCGACGCCAACGGCATCCTGCACGTGACCGCGAAAGACCTGGGCACGGGCAAGGAGCAGAAAATCGAGATCAAATCCGGCTCCGGCCTCTCCGACGAGGAGATCCAGGGCATGGTCAGCGACGCCGAGTCACACGCCGACGAGGACCGCAAGCAGCGTGAGCTGGCGGAGGCGCGCAACCTTGCCGAGAACGCCGCCTACCAGTCCGAGAAAGCGATCGCCGACGCCGGCGACAAAGTTGACGCGGCGACAAAGGAGGAGGTCGAGGCGGCGGTCAAGGAGGTGCGCGAGGCGCTCGAGTCCGAGAGCGTCGAGGAGATCAACTCCAAGGCCGAGGCGCTGACCGCGGCGATGACCAAGGCGTCGGAGCAGATCTATGCCGCGGCCGAGGCTGAGAGCGCTTCGGCTGACGGTGAGGCTGCCGAGGGAGGCTCTTCTGACGAGGAGGAGGTTGTCGACGCGGAGGTGGTCGACGAGGGTGACGACAAATGAGGTCGCCTCAGGACGACGAGGGTTCTGGGCGCTCGGCCGCGCCAGGGACAGAGCGCTCGGCCGCGGGTCCTGTCGCGGATGATGGGGGGGCGCTGCGGGCGGAAGGC
>DATCBF010000055.1:0-2958 GCA_036512025.1 Solirubrobacterales bacterium | reverse complement strand
TCGATCCGACGGAGAAGCGCCCGGGGCGTGCCTTTTCCAGGCGCCACCGAGCGGGCTGCCGGCCACGTCGGCGAGCCTCAAAAAAAATTTGCTGATCCCAGAATAAACGTATCCCTCCGCCGGTGGCCGCCTTTTCGGGATCGGCTGAATGATCGAGGTTGGGGCTTTGGATCTCGGCGTGGTGATGAGAAGTGTCCACAAGTTCGATTATGGGCACACGTTTGGAGGGTCGTCGTCGGCATCGGTCATGGCCCGAGGCTTTGAAACGGGAGATTGTGGCGGCGTCGCTGGAGCCGGGTTCGTCGGTCTCGGTGGTGGCGCGCCATTACGACGTGAACGCCAACCAGGTCTTCGCATGGCGCAAGCACTACCGCGCCGAGGCCAGCGCACCTGCTCCTCTTCAATTGATGCCCGTAACGGTCACGCCGGATCGGCCGGTCGAGCCCGCGCGGGTGCCGGCGGGTGAGCTGATCGAGATCGAGCTGGCCGGCGGCTACCGGGTTCGGGTCGGCAATGGGGTCAAGGCGGCGGCGCTGCGGCTGGTGCTGGACGTGCTGGAGCGACGATGATCCCGGTTCCCTCGGGGGTTCGGGTGTGGCTGGCGGTCGGCCGCACGGACATGCGCAAAGGCATGAACGGCTTGGCGTTGCAGGTACAAGAGGCGCTCGGTCGGGACCCGCATGCCGGTGATCTGTACGTTTTTAGAGGAGCCCGAGGCGGGCTGATCAAGATTATCTGGCACGATGGGATCGGCATGTCGCTCTACGCGAAGCGGCTGGAACATGGCCGATTCGTTTGGCCGTCGCCGGCCGACGGAACACTGGCGATCTCGGCCGCGCAATTGGGCTATATGCTCGACGGCATTGACTGGCGAAACCCGCGGCACACCTGGCGGCCGGCCAGCGCCGGATAAGGCTCGATTTTCCAGGAGTCAGCGAGCCGGATTCATGATTCACTTCTGGTCATGGACGCCGATCTTGCCGCCTTGCCGGACGACATCGATGCGCTGAAAGCGGCGCTGACGATCGAGCGCGCCAGGATGCGGGAAGTGGCCGCCGAACGTGACGCTGGTGCCGCGGAATTGGCGGTAGCGCGGGCCAAGGCGTCCGAAGACCTGGCCCTGATCGCCCATCAGAAGCTGCGGATCGCCAAGCTCGAGCGTCAGATCTACGGCCCTCGCTCGGAGCGATCGGAGCGGCTGATCGATCAGCTGGCGCTGCAGTTCGAGGAGTTTGAAGCGAGCGCCACCGAGGATGAACTCGCTGCGGAAATCGCCGTCGCCAAGACCACCATGGTGGCGGGCTTCACCCGCAAGCGTGCCGAACGAAACACCTTCCCCGACCACCTGCCGCGCGAGCGCGTGGTGATCGCCCCGCCGACGACTTGCGAGTGTTGTGGCGGGACGCGGCTGCGCAAGCTGGGCGAGGACGTGACCCGGACCCTGGAGGTGATCCCGCGCCAATGGAAGGTGATCGAAACGGTACGGGAGAAGTTCACCTGCCGGGACTGCGAGAAGATCAGCCAAGCCCCCGCACCGTTCCACGTGATCGCCCGAGGATGGGCCGGCGCCAACCTGCTGGCGATGATCTTATTCGAGAAGTTCGGTCAGCATCAGCCCTTGAACCGGCAGGCCGGGCGCTATGCTCTGGAAGGCGTGCCGATCAGCCTCTCGACGATGGCCGATGCCGTAGGGTCGAGCTGTGCGGCGCTCGATTCGGTGCTCAGACTTGTTGAGTCCCATGTTCTGGCGGCCGAACGCCTGCACGGCGATGATACGACCGTGCCGGTCCTGGCCAAAGGCAAGACCGATACCGGTCGATGCTGGGTCTATGTCCGTGATGACAAGCCGTTTGGTGGACCATCGCCGCCGGCGGCGATGTTCTATTACTCCCGCGACCGCAAAGGCGAACATCCCCAGAGCCATCTGGCCGGATATACCGGGCTGTTCCAGGCTGACGCCTTCGATGGGTATCGCCAGCTCTATTTGCCCGACCGAAGTCCCGGCCCCATCGTGGAGGCGGGGTGTTGGGCTCACGCCCGGCGCCCGTTCTTCGCTATGGCCGATCTCGAGGAGAACGCCCGCCGGAGCGCTGCGGGCAGGAAGGCGATCGCGCTCTCTCCGATCGCGATCGAGGTCGTGCGCCGCATTGACGCCCTGTTCGACATCGAGCGGCCGATCAATGGCAAGAGTGCCGAGGAGCGCAGGGCGGCGCGCCAGGAAATGAGCAAGCCGCTTGTCGAGGAGCTCGAGGTCTACATGCGCGAGCAGCGCGCCAAACTCTCCCGAGGCCACGACCTCGCCAAGGCGATCGATTATATCCTGAAGCGGTGGGCGGCCTTTACCCTATTCCTCGACGACGGGCGTGTGTGCTTGTCCAACAATGCCGCCGAGCGGGCGCTGCGCGGTATCGCTCTCGGACGAAAATCATGGATGTTTTGCGGATCCGACCGCGGCGGCCGGCGCGCTGCCGCCATGTACAGCCTGATCGTCACGGCCAAGATGAACGACGTTGACCCTCAGGCCTGGCTAGCCGACGTGCTGGACCGGATTGCCACGCATCCGGTCCATCGGCTCGACGAATTACTGCCCTGGAACTGGACGCTCAAAGCACCCAAGATTGCCGCCGAGGCGGCCTGACCTTGGCCCCGGTCAACAAGGTCCACCATGTTCACACCATCGCTCGCGTCGCCGAAATGCTCGGTGAAGACGAGAACTGACTGTGGGACGTTGCCAATGAAATGGACCAGGAGGAAGGCCTGATCTGGGTCTACGGTCCGGGCGACGAGAGCGTCATGGCGTTCACCGACTTCGGCGTCGACACCCTCACCGGCATCATCGAGATCTACAAGGCCGATCCTGACTTGCTCAAGCGGTCGACCAGTTCGAAATAACCCTGCCGCGGCCTACGCCGCATGCTTACCCCGGTCGCAATCGGCGCACCGTTACTCGATCACCTC
>DATCBF010000054.1:0-8541 GCA_036512025.1 Solirubrobacterales bacterium | reverse complement strand
GAAGGATCGGCGGGTTCTTCGGTCTGTGGATCACTGCCTGTGAGGCTCTTGGTTGCTTCTTCTATCGCCTGCAACGCGCCCGCGTACTGGGGGTCGGCACGGCCGCCCGACATCCGCAAGAGCGCCTGCCGGGCCGTCCCGAGCTGTCCTTCGACATTTTGAAGCGGCTCGTCCAGTTCGGCAAGACCCTTGTTGCCGTTTCGCATCGCGTTCTTGATCAGGCGGGCGCTGCTCGATGTTTCGCCGCTCTTTTCTTCAGCCTTGGAAAGCGCATCCGTGAGATGCCCGAGGCCGGTGCTCGCCTTCGACGCACCCTGCGCCAGGCGACCGCTGCCGTCGCTGGCATGGTTGAGGCCCAGGCTGAGTCGATCCGAACCGCTGCTCGCGGCCTGCAGGCCGCTGGCAAGCGCCCCCGCCCCCGTCTGGGTCAGGCCGATCGCGGCGTCGAGCTGCCTTGCGCCAGCCGCCGCGGTGAGCAGGCCGTTGGTATTGAGCACGGCGCCCGAATGCGCCCGCAGCAGACCGGTGTTGAGCCGCGTCAGGCCGTGTTCCTGATCGACCAGGGTCCGTTCGACGCCTTCGAGCTGGTCAGTGCCGTGTTCCAAGGCGGCAAAGCCGGCCATGGTCTGAACTCCAGGGTCTCGTTCGACCTGGTGCTGGAAGGAGGCCAGGGCCCGCAGTCGACGAGGTGTGGTGACAGGCTGTCCGCCACCGTCCATGATGATTTCCATCGGGCTCGTCCAGCCCGGGCCGAGCGTACGCTGAACTGTTTCGCTCTGCAGACGACCTGGGTCGTTTGGAGGCAAGAGCGCAAAGGAGGCTATCCCGGTGTCGAGCGTGAACGCCAAGGCGGCGCAGAGACAGAGGACGAATATGGCGGGCAAGGCCAGGGCGGGGCGCTTCGAGAGCCAGCGGGCGCGAGCCGAGGGGCCCGTGCGGCGGCGCATCGGCAGCGCCCAACGATCCAGGCGGCTCCCAACCAACATCAAGAAGGACGGCACGACCACCAGCGCCGAGAGCGCGCTCAGCACCGTCGCGACGATGATGGCGACAGAGACCGTCACCGCTATCGCGCCGGGGACCACCTGCGAGGCGACCAGCATCGCCAGGATCAGCCCGGAGGCCGCCGGGAGGATCGATCTGCCGATGGCCAAGATCGTTGTTCGCACCGCTACTGCGACGTCATCGCTTTTCTGCACCTCCTCGCGAAACCTCGAAACGACAAGGAGCGAATAGTCGACGCCGAGGGCGAGGCCCATCATCCCCACCGCACCGATCGCGAACGAGTCGATATGGACCAGACCGGCGAGAAGATCGAGAACGCCCCGGGTCGCGCCGACGACGATTCCCCCGACCACCGCGGGAATGGCGGCCGCGAGGACGGAGCGGAAGACGAGCAGCAGCACGATCACCAAGACCGGCAGAGCGAGCCGCTCGCCGACCGCGGCCGCGTGCTCGGTCGCCGTCTGGAAGGAATGCTCGTAGGCGGGGGCGCCCGCGACGCTAGCCTCGACCGGCTTGGCCACGGACTCGTCCACCGCGCGCTGAACCAGAGGGGCTACGTCGGAGGCCTGGTCGCCTTCTCGATGCTCGAGGCTCACCATCAGCGCCGCCACTCCCGGCGCGGGCCTCAGCCCGTCGATCGTGCGCCCCGGAGTCCACGGCGTCACCACCATCGATCGCGGGATCGATTCGAGCCGCACCCCGAGCCGCCGCCCCTGATGCTCGACCGCCGCCGGCGGGCCGCGCAGCACCAAGACCATCGCATCTTCGCTGCCGAACTCCTGCAGGGCAAGTTCATGCTCCTGCTGAGTGAGGGAGCCTCCGATGTAGATCGGGTTGACGGAGACCTTCTGGTCGAGCCCGAGCCCCTGCACTGCCAGCACCGCCATGATCGCGCCCCAGACGGCGATGACAAGGCGGGGCCGGCGGACGACAACACTGGCGACCCATCCGAGCGCCGTCGAGCGACGAGAGTCAGCCGAGCCGGAGTCCCTTCTGCTCATTGCGACGCTATACGGTGCGCGGCGTGCCGCCGCGACCGGCGCGATGAGGCACCTCCGCAGTCGGGCTTCGCCGCCACGTGGACCTGCGACTGCTGGTAGGCCCCATCCTGCCCTTCCGCGATGGCGGGAGCGAGAATGGACTTCATGTGGCCGTTGGCGCAGAGGCCCGAGCGCAGCGACAGGACTCCGTCGGCTCCTCCGTCCAAGTGCATTGTGAAGGCCGAGATCGGAACGTCAGGCATGTTTTCCAGCGCAATGGCTGTTTTCCCGTGGCTGGAAGACGTCTTACTGCGGATATCCAGCTGGACCCCCAGCCCGTTGACGTTCGCCCAGAGGTCAGGTGGACCGTCGCCTTCGGGCTGAACGACGAAGATGGGGCCTTCCAGCTTCTTCTTCGCAAGCGGGGTGCGTGCCTCGCCGGTGCCGATTCGCGAGCCCTTGGGGCATCGGCTGTTCAGCGCATCGCTGCGGGCACAGATCTGGTTTAGGCCCGCGGTATCGAACCGCAGGAGCTTGGGAAGCGAGATTTTCACCCCACGAAGGTTGGTGTTGTGATGCGGAAGCCGAGCCGAGATCAGCATGGCGGGCCTGCCATGGGGACGGAGGCTCGATCGGCCCTTCAGTTCCATCGAGAAGGCAGGCCGGAAACCCAAGGAGTCGCAACCTTTCAGCGCAAACGGGCTGGTTGTCACGGATGAGGCGCCTTCCTTGGCTCGAATCGTCGCTTTTACACTCGAGGGAGCACAGGAGGTCGGGTTATGGAGGAACCCTGGCTTGTCCAGGTCCAGGCCGATGGTTCGAAACCTGAGCGGTACTCCTTCGAACGCATCGGGCAGAGAATCGGTCCGAAGCGTGGCCCGGGCGGTGAGTGGGTCTATTTCTATCGTCGCGCGGGTGACGACCGTTCCGAGATCGAAGGGGCCGAGAGCGGCATCGAAGGCCAGGACCACACCGTAGGGCGCTCCGCGATAGGGACCGGTCAGGTAGGCATTGCCTTTCAGGGTGGCCGGATTGGGCCCGGACCCGATCTCAGCGACAGCCGCGCCGACCCTGCTTGCGGCGGGACAGTCGCCGACGCCGACGCCGGCGTCCCCACAGAGATCTACGCTCCCAGGAGCGGGACTGAGCCCGGGCGGGAGTTCGAGGCTGAGTCGATCCGGCAGCTGTTCACCGCTCTTGCGGCGAAGGGTCAGGGAAAAGGCGGTCGATTGTCCGGCGCGTAGGTTCGTGCTGCCCGCCACCACTTCGGGCGCGAACGGCGCGTTCGCGGGGCACGGTGATCCAGCCGTCGCGCCACCGATCGTCACCGGCGCTGTCGATTCCACCGAGGAGCCACCGCCGTAAGGCACAAACGCCGCGGTCGCGGTCGAGGAGCCGCATCTCAGCGGAGTCGCCAGCAGGCCCTGCGGCCCCCCGTCGATGTTCAAGGTCAAACGTGTGAGGGGGAACTGCGGCAAGGTATCGAGGTTTGCCGTCGCCTGGCCGGTCGCGGGGTCCATGTGAAGAACGCCATCCAGCTTGATCTCCAGCCCAGGGCCGGCCGCGTCAATCAAGAGCCGGAAGCGTTCGTTGGGACGTTCCTGGCCAAGGTAAACATTGCCGGAAAATGGTTTCGGAGACTGAGGGCTTTCGACAAGTACCGTCCCTACCTTGGACGACGAGGGGCACCTTGCTTCGCCTTCGAGGCCCAGCCCAAACTCGGCATCGGTGCAGGCGCTGAGACCGACTGCCCCAGAGGGCGACACCGACACGCCTTCCGGCATGCGAATACTCACAGACTTGGCCTGCGACCCGACAACACTGTCGGGGTCGTTGTATTCGGGAAAGGTCAGGTTTGCCTGCATGCCTGTCGGGGCATCCGCAACAGGATTGCTCAGGTCAAGCGCCATATGGGGCTCGAACGGAAGGCTTTTACATCCTTCAAGAGGTGCGCTGTCCGCGGTCGCGCTCAACCAAGGAGCGTCCACCTGCCAGGATCGTACGTGCAGAGTGACGCTCAGCGGCCCACACCGAGTCGGGGTTGTCATGAAAGGCCGCCGCGGCAGCGGTTCCCCTTCTGTCACGTGATCGGCCGGTACTCCCCAGAGTTCCAGATGACTTTCCACGCTCGGGGCCTGGGTGAGTTCACTCGCAGCCAGAGTGAGGCCATAGTCGCTGGGCCTGACACCAACTGTGAAGGGGATCTTGGCAAGCGCTTTTGCGCCAAACATAGCGAGCTGGCCCGGCGGAGGTTCGATGTTGTAAATCGGCAGAGATTCTTCCGCACCGCCTATTTCTGTGGTCTCTTTAAGCTCGCCAACCTGCGTTTCTGGCAGACAGTGTCCTTCTTCGTCGTAGGCTTGACGAGTGCAAATCGGAGCCGCGCTGGGATTGCCCGCTACTCCAGGCGGAAATTCAAATGTGAGATCCCTCAGCCCCGTGCCGGTGCCGGCTGAGTTGAGCGTGAAGTCGACCAGAAACCGGTCCGGATGGGCGCCGGCCCGGTTATCCGGCAGGCCCGCGTGGTCGAGCATCCTCAGCCCCAGGCTCCCGGGGACGATTCCGAATTCCGCGCCCCTGGCTGCCGGCGCGGCGACCAGTGTCAGCAATACGAGCAGCCCGCAGATCGTGCAGCGCCTGCTCATCGCGAACCTCCCGAGGTCAGGGTGACGGTGCGAGCCAGCCGCTGCTTACCCTCGCGGATCAGCAGGCGAACCTTGAGCGAGCCCTTTTGCATCAGAAGGCGCTCCGCCGCCTTGGAGAGCTGAAGCGGTATTCGCAGCTTGCCCGAGCGGATGGCGCCGGCGCTTCCCTGGGCGACGATTGCCTTCGCGTTCCCTGGACGCGACGCCGATGCCGAAACCAAGCCCGGCGAGGGAACCGCCGCCAGCAGGGTCGCATCGGAGCCACTGCCATTCGCCCCCCCGCCACTGAGGATTTTGAGGAGCCGGATCCGCCCCTTGGTCCCGTGCGCCCGATAGGTGGCGCTCGGCGGGACCGGTCTTTCGGCTCCACCAGGGGGGGCCGGCCGGCAGGGGCCCGAACATCCTTTCGCCGGCGAGGCGGCTTCGGCAAAACCACCACCCACGCGAGCCGCGTACAGATCGCTGTCGCCACCGTCATGGTCTGCCGGCACCAGGGAGTCGGACGTCCGAAAGAACACGGTCCGCCCATCCGGGGTCGCTCCGCCAAATTCCGCGTCGGATGCCCCCGTGCCAGAGCTGACCAGCCCAACGTGGCCTTCCTTCCACTCGTAGACGTCGACGACCTGGTTGACGTCTTCGGGCACAAGCTGCTCTTTGGTGCTGAAGAACACATCCTTGCCGTCATCGCTCATCGCGTGATAGAGCAGCGGCCTGCCGGGGACCAATGCTTCCCATTCGTACGGAGTAGAGATAGACGCGTCGAATTCCCCGTTGCCCCCGGACGATCCGCTGCTGACGAGGGTCAGCGACTGATCGTCAGCGTGATAGAGGTAGACGTCGGGGCGTCCGTCCGTGTCGCTGGGGTCGATGCCGTTGGATGTGCCGAATACGGCGGTCCGGCCGTCGGGGCTGAGCTGAAGGTTTTCTCCGGGAAACCCATTCCCCCCGGGACCGGCGATGGCGACAAAGTGCAGGCCGGTTGAATCGACAAGGTAGAGATTGTATTGAGATTCCGAACCCTCGCCGGGCAGGAGCTGTCCTTCCACGTAGAAGTAGACATGAGAGCCATCGTTGGAAACGTGGACGCCCACGGTCCTCACCGCGCCGGTGGCCGACGGCGGCCTCGGCGTCAGCAGGGTCAGCTTTTCGTCGCCTACGTCATAGCGATAGAGGTCGCTTAGAGAATTCGTGTCGTCGTTCGTAAGTTGCTGGGATGTTGTCAGGAAGACACTCGCCCCATCTCGCGTCGCACCCGCGAAGGAGACATTCTGGGGGGCATCGCAATCAAGACGAGTGCACTGCGATGCGGAGACCTCGACTGTCCTGTCCGCGCCTTCCCGCAGATAGACCTCGCTCGGCCCCGGGCACGACGTTTCGGGACCTGGGTTCGTAAAGAAGACCCGTTCCCCGCTGGCCGAAATTCTATTTTCCCCATCGCTGTAGGCATGTTCTCCATCGGGATGGGCGATCAACGAGCCGCAGGACGACAGCAGGCTGCCACCGTTGTCCACGTCAACCAGCCGCAGGCCCCCTTCGTATGATTCGTAGATCGACTTTCCTTCGGTTCGACCTGCATCCTCGGTAAGCAGATGTTCTTTCGAATTGAAAAAAACATGTGTGCCATCGTCGGACTGTTCGATGTAACCGCCGTAAAAGAAGAGGTTGTTGGCTTCGCCAATATCGGCGATCAGCGTCAGGGCGTTGTCCGAGTCGCGCCGGTACAGACCCAGGTGTCCTTCGGGTGGGCCGGCGGGAATCAGAGGCACCGTGCTGGCCCAGAGCGACGGCATGCTGCCGTCAGCGGGGCTTGCCGGAAGTATCTGCGGGAAAACGAATTCGTTTGAGTACTGGGAGTACGGGAACCCGACTGGTGTGGTGGTCCAGCCTTCTTTGCCGCGCACCGCCTGGTTAAAGCTCAGGAAGGCGCCGGATGGCGCCCCCGGTGTCGGGCCGAAGGTCGCATAGAACACATGGTCGCCGGCCGCATCCGGGGGAGCCGTGGCTCTGACCCTTGCCGCAACCGGATCGGGGATTGAGACCAACTCCCATGCGCGCCCGTTTGCGGGGACGCTCGCCGCCGCCCCCGATGGCAAAAGGATCCCGGTAACAGCCATGGCCGCCGCCACGATCGACAGCCCGCGCCGTATCGCTACACGCACGGCACTCTCCCCATGAGACGTCGCCGATTCGGGCCCGCCGAGAACCATATTTTCCCCCTGTTTCGTCCCTATAAAGCATTCGCCCCCGCCAGTCCGCAGGGCCGAGTCAACCTATGCAAGTTCGTTTCGATCGGCAACAGTTATTGCCAAAGCTGTGAATAACTCGGCGGTGACTTATCGGATTGTCTGCAGCTGCGGATTGGTGGCCAGCAGCGTCTGGGTGAAGGCGTAGTTGAAGGCGAAGACGCCCATGAAGGAGATCACCACGGCCTCGTTGACGGCGCGACCGACGCCGGCGGCGCCGCCCGAGGCAGTCATCCCCTTGTAGCAACAGACGACGGCGACGATCGCGCCGAACAGCATCGTCTTGATCACCGAGCCCCAGAGGTCGGTGATCGAGGCGTTGGAGAAGAGCGTCGCGAAGAAGCCGCCGAGCGGCTGGTGGTAGAGCATCTCGGTCAGGATGCCGCCGCTGAGGCCGAAGATCAGCGAGACGATGTCGAGCAGGCCGGTAATCAGGGTCAGTGCCATAAAGCGGGGAACGACGAGGTTCTTGATCGGGTCGACGCCGAGCACCTGCAGGGCGTCGAGCTCCTCGCGGATCTTGCGGGCGCCGAGGTCGGCGGTGATCGCGGTGCCGGCGACGCCGGCGACGACGACCGCGGTGACGAAGGGGGCGAACTCGCGGATCGAGGCGAGCACGAAGAAGCCGCCGAGCCGGTCGAGGGCGCCGAACAGGGAGAGGAAGTTGGCGGCCTGCAGCCCCGGGGCGCCGAAGCCGAAGGCCATGGTGGAGACCACCAGCGGGAACCAGCAGAGCTGCAGGGCGAAGAGGAACTGGCCGATGAACTCCTCCCCATAGGGGTAGGGGGGTTTCACGGCGGAGACGATCGTCCGCGCGGTCAGGAGCATCATCTCCCCTACCTGCTCGAACAAGGACTTGGCGGGCAAGAATGCCCGCGCTACAGCTTGACCCACCATCGGCTCATCGCCCTCCGGCGCGCCGGATGCTCGCGCGGGCCAGTGCCACGATCGCGAGGTCGCGCGGGCTGAGGCCTGCCTCGCGGGTCCGCTGCAGCGCGTCGGTCGCGATCTCCCCCAGCCGAGGGGTGGGCTCGACCCCGTCGGCGACAAAGGTGCCCTGGCCCTGGCGGCTGACGACCAAGCCCTCCTCCTCAAGGCCCCCGTAGACCGCCCGCACGGTGTTGACGTTGACGCCCGCCCATTCGGCCAGGCGGCGACAACTCGGCAGTCGCTCGCCGCTCGTCCACTCGCCGGTGGAGATCAGCGCCCGCAGGCGCCAGCCCAGCTGCACGCCGACCGGCAGCTCGTCACTTGGATTGATCGAGAACTGGGCAGGCCCTGTCCGTGAGGCGAAACCTTGCCGCGCCATCAGGCGGGCGGGCGCAGCGTGCAGGCACTGCCGGCGCAGGTGCGCTGGAGCCGGCCGGCGGAAATGGTCTCGATCAGGCCGGCGACCCAGCAGGTCGGGCAGCCGCGGAGCGCGACCAGGCCGGGAGTTGCGAGCAGGAACGCGGCCGGGCCGACGCTCGGAGCCAGCGCGAGCGCCGATCCGATCAACCCGAAGCCGATCGCCCCGCGCATGAGATGGCGAGGGACGGAGGTCCCGGCGAGAGCGCCTCGGTCATGGTCAGGCATCGGAGCCTCCGTCGCCGGTCGTCTTCTCTGCTGTCCCGAGTTGGGCGCGGACCGTTTCGCGTCCACGGTGCAGGCGTGACTTCATTGCCGCAC
>DATCBF010000053.1:0-3202 GCA_036512025.1 Solirubrobacterales bacterium | reverse complement strand
AGTACAGCTCGCGGCCCTCGATCGCGAGCAGGTCCTCGTCGGTCACCAGCGCCAGCGCCTTCTTGCGCGCGGCCGCGGCCGGCTTCTTCGACAGCAGCGAGACCTGAAGCTTGCCCTTCGAGGCTTCGACCAGCTCCGCTTCGAACGGCTGCCGCGCCGCGATCGCCGCCACCTCGGTCGCCGTTCGCAGGAACACGGGCACCTCATAGCCCAGCGCCTCCCCGAGACCGTCTTCGATTCTGTCCGTCAGCGCCTTGGCGCCGAGCTTGCCGTCGCCCGCGGCGAAGATCACGTTGCCGCTGGCGCGGAAGGTGGCGACCTCCTCGAAGCCGAGTTGCTCGAACTCGATCCGCAGCTCGTCGTTCTTGATCCGGCGGCCGCCGAGGTTCATCCCCCGCAGAAAAGCCACGTAGCTGTCCATGCATGCAGCCTACGTCGAGGGGCGATGTCCCAGGGACGGCGGCTACCAGACTTCCGTCGCGGGCTGCCGCTCACCACCCGAGTCGTCCCCGCCCCTGCCGCCGCGGCGGCGACGCGCCACCAGCGCCAACCCGGCAAGGCCGGTGACAACGACGGCGATGCCGCCGACGACGATCGGCAGCTTCGAGGCGCCGCCGTCACCGGCCCAGAACAGCGTGCCATCGATCGCCCCCTTGCGGCCGTCGACCCGCAGCGGCACTTCGTAGTCGAAGATCTTGGTCTGGCGACTCGGGTCCTTGACCTGCGTGGGGACGCCCGCCGCCAGATAGTGCGTGCGATGGTCGAACCAGGTGAAGGTCCCGTCGTGGCTCTGCGTCTTCCATTGCGGCGGCGCCTTCGGGTCAGCCTTGGCCGGCACCGGCCCGGTCGGGGAGAAGCCCGTGTCAAGATAGGTGGCCGGGGAGCGCTGGTTGACCTGGACCGTGCGGTTTCTGAGAATCCGCGCGTAGGGCTCGCGCTCGTAGCCGTAAATAGTCACCTCGTGCCCGCCACGGTCGCGAAGTTCGATGAAATCGTCGGATTCGCGCACCCGGGCGCTGATGCCCGGGACGCTCGGCGTCACCTTCTCGATCACCGAGCGGTAGTTCGGGTTGACCGCCAGAGCGAGCGTCGCCGGGCCCACGACCAATAGCGCCACTACCGCGGTCGCCCAGCCAAGGCGCCTCATAGCTGGTCGAGCGTGCTGCCGCCGAGCACCGACCGCGGTTCTTCGGCGACCACGTCCGAGCCCGGGCGCGCCTGCTCGTCACGGCGCTTGATCAGCAGCCACTGCGCCTTCGCGCCGGGACGGGTGCGCTGCAGGGCGAAGCCGCCGCGCAGCTTCTCCCCGTGGAGGACGAAGACGGCGTGGCCACGGTCGAGGGCCTGCGGCCAGGCCACCCGGCCGCCCTGCTCGTAGCGGCCGCGATCCCAGACGATCACACGGCCGTCGCCGATCGCGCCCTCGAAGGTGTTGTGGGCGATCGAGTGGTCGGCGACCTCCAGCGCCAGGCGCTTGACGGCGGGATCCAGCGAGGGGCCTTTCGGAACCGCCCAGGAGCGCATCACCCCGCCGACCTCCAAACGCAGATCGAAGTGATGGGCGGTGGCGGCGTGCTCCTGGACGACGAAGGCGCCGGCGCTGACGCCCCGGATCGCGAACTGCTCGTGGCCCTCGACCGGCACGCTCTCGATCGCCAGATCGGTGACCCGCGCGGCCGCCGGCCCCCCACGCAGGAACGAGACCAGCTCCTCGACCGCCCTCTCGGGCCCCTCGGCGTGGACGAGGACGCTGCCGTCCTCCCCATTGCGCACCCAGCCCATCACTCCCAGCCGGCGCGCCTGCCGCAGCGTCGCGTCGCGATATCCGACGCCCTGCACCTCGCCGCTCACGGCGGCGCGCGCCGCCGTCGCCTCCGCTCGCTCGCTCACGGGCCCGCGCTACGCCTTGCCGGCGCTCGCCAGGTATTCGTCGAGCTTCCTGCTCTGTTCGGTGTCCTCATAGACCTCGTACTCGCGCAGCTTCCCCCAGGCGATCCGGCCCCAGATCACGTAGCGGTTGGCATAGACCCGGCCATCCTCGGGGTCGTCGAGGTGGATGTTGCCGCGGACGCAGATCGTCTGGCGCCACGGGAACCCCTTGAGGACGACTTCCTCCGGGTAGATCTGCAGCCCGAGGCTGACGAAGCGGTCGAGCCACTGCTCCAGCTCCCGCTTGTTGCTCGCCCCCGGCGCGAACGAGCTCTCGCCGGGAAAGGTGAACTTGATGTCCTCGGCGTCCATCGCCAGGGTCGGCCCCGGGTCCCCGGCCCGCATCGACTTCATGTTGCGGGCGATCATCTTCTCGGCCAGCCACGAAAGCATCGGCGCTCCTCCGCTAGTTGTCGCCAGGGAGGCTAGCTACCTCGGCCGCCTCACTCGTCAACTCCCCGAGCGGCGAACCGGCCGGCTCCGCCCTCCCCTACGATATGTCAGGCCTGATGCATCAATGAACCAGATCGCCAAGTGACCCCCACCGACCCAGACCCATCTCCCAAATCGCCGACGGCGATCAAGCTGTCGCCCACCTCCTACCTGGTGCTCGGCATGGTCCGCCTCGGGATCAGGTCCGGGTACGCGATCAAGAAAGTCGCCGATCAATCCACCCAGAACTTCTGGCCGATCTCCCTGGCGCTGGTCTATCCGGAGCTGGCCCGGCTGGAGGGGGCGGAACTGCTGGAGCGGCGCAGCGACCCCCGGGGGGGCCGGGCGCGGTCCGCCTACACGATCACCGACAAGGGCGAAGCGGCGCTCGGCGCCTGGCTGCGCTCGCCGAGGGTGGCGCCGGTTCAGATACGCGATGAAGCCATGTTGAGGCTGTTTCTGGCCGACGCCCTTGGAGACGAAGATCAGCGGACCCTGATCCGGGCCTTGCGCGAGCGCAACCGCGAGAGCAAGGACGCGCTGCAGGGTGAAGTCATCCCCCGCGCCGAGGCATTCGAATCGCAGGGCCTCCGCTACGTCGCCATAGCGGCGCGCCTGTCCGCCGACCTCCTCGAGTACGCCGAGGGCTGGCTGGCGCGCCTGGAGGAAGAGGAGTCGAAAAAGCCCTAGCTCGTCGACCGACAGGCCTGCACGACGCTGCCGAGCAGGTTCGTGCCGTCGCCGAAGGCCACTTCGACCCGAGCGTCGAAGTGGCCGTTTGCGCACTCTGCGTTGAGGAAGGAATGCTGCTTGCCCTTGTATGTCCATTTGCGGTTGATCG
>DATCBF010000052.1:0-13522 GCA_036512025.1 Solirubrobacterales bacterium | reverse complement strand
CGCCTGGGGCTCCCCGCACACCTGGGTCCGTGGTTGCTTGCGCGCCATCACAGCCGCCTGAGGAGCTTGCGCGTGTCTTCACCGGCGAGGCCGACGGCGTCCTCGCTGACCTCCTCCACGACGGGCGGACGGTCCTCGCGCAACCGCGGAAGCTCGCGCTCGGAGACCTCGGCGATGCCGGCGTTGTTACCGGTCCAGCGGCGCACCGAGTCAGCGAGTTCGTCGAGCTGATCGCGCCAGGTCGCGTCCTCGGGGTCGAGATCGGCGGGCCGCACGATAAGAAGGTCGATATCACTGCTCGTGTCGCCGTCGCCGCGAGCCGCGCTGCCGAATAGGGAGGCATGAACAGGCGGAGGCTCCCAAGCGCCGATTACCTTGCGAAGCCGGCGAATCAGCTCGGCTCGCGCCCCGGCCATCTGCTCGACGGTCGGGGCCAACAGGTGATCGTGGTTCAGCTCGTAGAGGAAGGTGCGGCCCACCTCTTCCCGGTTGACCAGACCGTGCTCGACGAGGCGGTTGAGGACATGCTGGACGCCGGTGTTGGAGCGCCCCGCCCTACGAGCCAGCTCACGCCCGCTGCGGGGCTTGGTGGAGCCCGCCAGCACGACGAGCACGTCGGTATCGACGCTTGAAGATATGGCCGTGAAGGGTTTTGAGACATCCATCGCGCGTGTCCTAAACATAGATCAAGCGGACTAAATATAGGCCACGCGGCCTACATTTAGGTCAAAGCAAGCGAGGTGGCGGCAACCGTTCATCACGCCGCCGAGCGCGCAAGTGGAGGCGCCGAGGCATCCCTCAACGCCGCCGACAGCTTTTCGGCTGCGTCCACCTGTGGGACGTGGTGGACGTAGATCATGGTCGTCGCGATGTCGGCGTGGCCCATGTATGCCTTCACGTCGGTGAGCGGGAAGACTTGAACGGCGAGAGTGCCGAAGCTGTGGCGTAGATCGTGGAAGCGGATGTGCTTGAGGCCGGCCGCCTTGAGGGCAGCGTAGAAGCGGCGGCGCAGGGCGCTGTCCTCGATGTGCTCGCCGGCCGGGTTGACGAAGACGAGGTCCTCTTCGCCGGTCCAACCGTTGCGGCGGCTGAGCTGGTCGAGCGCGACGGCCACCTGATCGATCATCGGGACGCTGCGGACACGACCGGACTTGGGCGCGTCCTCGTTGCGCATCACGTAGGAGTGGCGGACGTGGATCAGGCGCTTACCGAAGTCCAGATCGCGCCAGCGCAGGCTGCGCAACTCGCCGAGGCGCAGGCCGGCGTATGCGGCGGTGAGGAAGATTGCCGCGTCCTGCTGGTCCTGCTGGCGCAGCTTCGCCCGCCACTCCAAGCCGGTCGGGTGTTTGGGCGGCTTGCGATGGCGCCCCTCACGTGCCGTCCGCGCCAGGGCCTCGACCTCCGCCGCCGTGAGCACATCGAAGTCGCCGGACCGCGTCACGGGCTGGCGCTCGGCCCAGGCCGCGGCGTTCGCTGCGAGGCCGTAGACGCGCTGTGCCCGCCTGAGGATGCTGTGCATGACTCCGAGGTACTTGTTGATCGTCCGAGCCGAGAGACCCTCGCCGTCCTCAATCCCACCGCCCGCAACCAACTCAACGCGCCAGTTGTCGATCCGCTGCGTCGTGATCGACTCAAGGGCCACGCTGCCGAACGCGGGCAACAGCCGCCTTTCGACGATCCAGCGGTAGTCGGTGATGGTCGAGGGTCGCCGCTTGCGGTCGTGCTCGACGTAGCGCAGCCACGCCTGCGCCGCCTCGGCAAAGGTGACGGTGCTCGACCGCCGCGGCCGACTCGTCAGATGACTCCGCCGGGCGTCGGCGAGGATCGCGTCAAGCTCGCGCTGGGCGCCCTGCTTCGTCAGGTAGCCGTCGCGCGGCCTTCCCCGCTTCGTCCACGCTTTCCCGAGAACGATCTGGTGCTGGCCCTCGGCGTCGCGCCACTTCGCCATCCAGCGGTCTCCCGACTTCCGTTTCCTGCGGAAGACGTGGCCGCTGATCGGGGCTTCACGGAAAAGCATCGAGGACGGAGCCATCGACCGAGAGTAGGGCATCCTCGGGACCGAAAAATGTGTCCCGAAATGTGTCCCCAACTAGGCAAAAACGTACCTAACTGAACCGAACTAACTGGACGGAAATGCGCTTAAACAAGCGAAATTCTTAACAATTGACGCCGATCATAATCCGCGTGTCGGGGGTTCGAGTCCCTCCTCCGGCATCGCTTGACAGCGCGGAAAGCACCGCGCCCCACCCGCGGCAAGGCTCATCCGGTGGCCGCCGCCGATGGAGACGGCCTGCGTGCGATCGTCCTCGTTTGAGTGCACGAGCACCGGCCGTCGCTGCTCCTGGAGCGCCAGCTCCGCGATGCGAGCGGAACGACTGGAAAAGCGCACCGAAGCATAGGTCGCTCCGGCCAGAGCCAGCGTGCCGCCCGCGGTGCCAGCGAGGAGATCGTCACCCAGTCAGCCATACACCGAAGCCTAGCCTCGGCGCCCCTGGCGACCGATTAACGCCCCGCCGACGACTCGCCTGCCAGCCGGGGGCGCAAACGCGTCCAGACCGCATGGAATCGAATCAAAGTGTGTTACTAAAGGCACATGAACGCCTATCGACTTGACGACATCATCGAGTACGCCATGACCAGACGGGGCAGGGAGAATGTTGCTCTGATCCTGATCGCCGCAGGCAGCGTCGCCGGCATCGTCGCCACCACGCGCCCCTGAAGCTCAGGTAAGCGACGGCACCGGTCTGGCGAGGTACGCTCCGGCATTGGTTTCCGGCGTCGAAGACTTCGCCAGCTACGCCGCCTCGCGCGGGCTGGCTGTCGACACCGCCACCCGCCTGCCGCGCACGACCCCACTGCTTGCCGAGGGCGAGCTGCACAGCGTCGAGGCGGTGATGAGCGGCTGGCTCGCCACCTATGTCGAAGCGCAGATGGCCCTGGTCAGCCGTGACGAGGTCACAACCGATGAGCAGGGAGTCGAGACCAAGGGCGTCGCCCACTTCACTGTGGCCGTGACCCATGTGCCCAAGGCGAAGCGCTTCATCCCCTGGCTACTCTGCCACCGCGCCGAGGACGAGCACCTGCTCGGACGCGCCGCCGATTCGCTAATTCACGGCAATCAGCGGGTTCGCCTCGAGAGCGCCGAGCTCGACGAGCGCTACCGGATCTACGCCTCGCCGGACCACGACGACAACTGGCTGCACCAGCTCTTCTCGCCCAGCTTCATCGTCTTTCTGCTCGAACGGGCGCCACAGGGATTCGCCTTCGAGTATGTGGAGGGCACGCTCTGCGTCAGCGTGATCGGCCGCCGCACGCTGACCGAGGATCTCGACGGGTTGCGCGACGCCACCGTGGCGCTGGTGGCGCGCATTCGCGAGCAGATCAAAGAGAGCCTCGGCCCCGCACAGGGACGCTCGGCTCCCGACCGGCCCGGCTTTCCCAGCACCGCGAGCTGACCAAGATCGCCATCATCGCCCGTGGCCGAGCTAGTCGGGCACGACCCTAAGGCTTGTCTCTCCCGCCTGGCGCTCTTCCTCGTTCATGGCGAAGCCGTGCGCTGCGGCCAGCACGCGAACCGGATCGTCATGGATCACGTCGAGCGGCCGGTCGTTGTTCAAATTCCCGCCCTGGCGACTCCGAAGCCACTGCGCCACATCGGGGCCGTCGACCTCGGCGTCGGCCAAGATCACCACGACTCGGCGCAGGTCGTCGACGATGCGAACCGCACCCCGACGGGGACTCGCCTCCCTTCTCACCCAGTTCCGAATCGTCGCCGGCGTCACTTGGATGGCGTCGGCCATCTCATCGATATCGATGCCGATCTCGAGAAGGGCCTCGATGCGACTGGGAGTGGGCGACGTCGGATCCAACCCACCCGGTGGAGAGCCACCACCGTGAGGATGACTCGCCGGTTGGCCTCGACGAGTGCCGGGGTCTGCCATTGCATACCTCTCTTTTGCGCAGGTCCGGGTTCTCATCAGCCCCGGTCCTTGTTGGTTGTAGGTCGATTGCCGTCTGGATGTACTCGTGCTTCTATCTCTAGCCACTGCCCAGAGTTGCAAACTTCCGTAAAAAAAATGAAAATAAATATGCATTTAGCGATAAATGTAAGCTAAATTTGACGTTAATTCGAAGTGACTTACAGCCAAAAGAGCTACTCTGCTTCGCAGTCGATAAGGAGGCAGAGGTGCCACAAGTCATGGACCAATCTCTTTCCGAGCTACCAAGCTTCGACAAGCTGGACAAGCGCCTGACCAGGGAGTGGGACATTGGCGCCAGCCCCGCTCGCGCGGTAGAGACTGCCCGTCAGTTCAGCAATCTCCTCTTGCTCAGGGCCTCGAGCATCGACCTGGCCCGAGATCTAAAACCGGTCTGGCACGCGGCAGAAGTCCTATGGGACTCGATGGAGTTTGATGACGCCGAGATACTCGTAACGCGTTGGCGCAAGACCGTCGTCTCCGTCGCGGAACGCCAGGGGATCGATCCCACCGAAGCCCGAATCTGGTCCGCCATTCTCTCCGCTGAGCTGGAGCACCGACTGCGTAACTACGGCACCGCCGTCAACTATGCCCGAGCCGCGATGACCGAGATCCGGACACTGGCCGGCGGCGAGAAAAACCTTCGGCGCGCTCTCAAGCTTGGCCGGGTGACTCCGGTCACTGAGATGCACTGCGCCGCCCTGGCCATCGCCATCCCCGCCGCACGGGTGCATTTCGCCAAGCGGCCACACCTACGCGTGCAGTTTCTCGATCGCTGGATCGACGATGCCCTGCTCATTCTCGATCGTGACCTTCCGCCCCCGTTGTTGCGGGTCCACGCGCTCGTGATTCAGACCTATTACGCGATCGCTGAGCTGTCGAAGAACGACGATCGGGTGGCCTGGCTGGACCGGCTCGAACGTTTCGACGACCTTGTCCGCCCGCGGACCCTGCGCGGGCAGAAGACGAAGCGCCTGCGCGGCGTCGCCCGTGCGCGCTTCAACGGCGACGGGGAGCTCGAACGCGAAGAGGCAGTTGCTGCCCATAGAGATCTAGTTGACATGCCGCGGCATGTCAAGGCGTTGACCGCGAATGGGTGGTGGCCGAGGGTCGTCAACCAGTAAACACCCGTCGAGATAGGCTGGCGTTCATGCGACAGCTCGCGGACGGGGTCTGGCAGCTCGACGGTTTCCCGAAGAACAACGTCAACGTCTACATCCTCGAGGACGTGCTGGTCGACGCCGGCATGTTCTACGAAAAGGGCAGGATCGCCAAGCAGATCCGCGGCCGCAATCTCTCCGTCCACGCGCTGACCCACGCCCATCCCGACCACTCCGGCGCCAGCCACGCGATCTGCGAAGAGTTCGACCTGCCGCTCTGGTGTGGCGCCGGAGATGTCGAGGCGGCCGAGCGCGGGAAGGTCGCGACCCGCTTCCTCGGTGGCTGGATACCGGGTCCGGCGGCGCACCCGGTTGCCAAGGGGCTGAAGGAGGGCGACACGGTGGCGGGCTTCACCGTGCTGGAAACGCCGGGGCACTCACCCGGCCACGTCAGCTACTGGCGCGAGTCCGACCGCACCCTGATCTGCGGCGACGTCTTCTTCGGCTACAACCCGTTCCTGCTGATGGGCGGGGTGCGAGAGCCGCCGAGCCTCTTCACCGTCGACCCCGAGCTCAACCGTCGCTCGGCCAAGCGCCTGGCCGAGCTGCAGCCGCTCCTCACCTGCTTCGGGCATGGGCCGCCACTGCGCGACCCGAACGTGCTGACGGCATTCGCGGCCACGCTCTGAAGCGCTGGCATACTCCGCCAGGGGTAGCGCTGACCTAAATTCCGACAGAGGAGCACACATGGCAAAGCGATTCGGAGCGACGGTGACGATCGACCGGCCGATAGCGGAGGTCTTCGCTTTCCTCGCCGACGGTGAGAACGACAAGAAGTTCAGTTCACGAATCGTCGAGATCGCAAAAACTTCAGATGGGCCGCCCGCGGTCGGGACGACTTATGCCAGCACCGCCAAGGACGGCGGAATCAAGGCAAAGCATGAGTTCGAACTGACCGAGTTCGAGGCGCCGACCCGCCTGCGCTGGAAGGAGCTCTCCAAGAGCCCGGTCTTTGTCACCGAGGGCGGCTACGACCTCAAAGAGGCCGGCGCCGGCACCGAGCTGGCCTTCTTCAACGATCTCGAAGGGCGCGGATTCGGGAACCTGATCGCTCCGCTCGCGGTGCGATCGGCTCGCAAGGGCGCCGAGGACTTCGCCCAGGCGATCAAGAAAGCGGTCGAGGCGAGCTGAGCCGGCTGCCACCGCTCAGGCGGTGAGAGCCTCGACCAGTGAGGAGGCGTCATAGGCGCCGAAGTGACGGGCGCCGTTGACGAAAAAGGTCGGCGTCCCGGTGGCGCCGCTCTCCGTCGCCGACACCTTGTCGCGCTCGACGCGATCACGCCAAGCGCCGGCCTCGATCTCGGCCTCCATCCGCTCGACATCGAGACCAAGATCGCGGCCCACGGCCAGCATCGTCTCGCGCGAGAGTTTTGGCTGGGCGGCGAAGAGGGCGTCGTGGTATTCCCAGAACCTGCCCTGGGCGGCCGCTGCCTCGGCCGCCTCGGCCGCTTCCGGCGCCAGCGGGTGGCGCTCTGGAATCGGCAGGTGGCGGAATGAGAAGTGGAGCTCGTCGCCGAGGCGCTCGCGCACCCGTCGCAGAACCGACTGAGCCCCGAGGCAGAAGGGACACTGGAAGTCACCGAACATGACCAGCTCGAGCGAGCTCCCCCGCTCGCCGCGGATGTGGTCGGCCTCATCGAGCGCGGGAGTGAGCGTGTCGTCCATGCGGCACGATGTTATGTGCCCGTGAGCAACATCGAGTATGTCCTGCTTCTTCTTGTCGCCGCGGCCCTGCTGGTGCGGGTGGCGGAGATGGGCAAAATCCCGGCCCCTATCGTGCTCGTCCTCGGTGGGCTGGGGATCGCCCTGATCCCCGGACTGCCCACCGTCAACCTCGATCCCGACGTCGTCTTCCTGATCTTCCTGCCGCCGCTGGTCTACGCGGCCGGCTGGTCCACCTCCCCTCACGAGCTACGGGCGCTGATGCGGCCGCTGGCGCTGCTCTCGGTCGGACTCGTCTTCATCACTGCGGCCCTGGTCGCCGTCGTCGCCCACGCGCTCGTGCCGGGCCTGGGTTGGCCTGAGGCAGCCGTCCTCGGCGCCCTCCTCGCCCCCACGGATGCCGTCGCCTCGACCTCGATCTTCCGCCGCCTCGGCGCCCCGGAGCGGGTGCGGCTGCTCGTCCAGGGAGAGTCGATGATCAACGACGCGACGGCGCTGGTCCTCTACCGGATCGCGATCGGAGTCGCCACGGGCGGCGCTTTCAGCTTCGGCGGCGCCGTGCTTGAGTTCATCGGCGTCTCGGTCGGCGGCCTGCTGGCGGGCCTGGCGGTCGGCGCTCTCTCCAACCTCGTCATCCGCCGCCAGACCGATCCCGGCCTGGTCATCGTGCTCACGGTGCTGACCGCCTACGCCGCCTATATCGGCGCCGAGGCGCTGCACGCCTCCGGAGTGCTGGCCGCGGTCGTTGCCGGGGTCTACGCCGGCTACCAGTCGCCGCGAAGCCTCGACGCCGACACCCGCCTCGGCGCGATCGCCTTCTGGAGCGTCTCGGTCTTTGCCCTGGAGATGACGCTATTCGTCCTGCTCGGCCTGCAGCTACCGGGGATCGTCGACACCCTCAACCAGTCCTCCTTTGGCGTCAGCCAGCTGCTCTGGCCGGTGGTGGCGATCGCGGCGGTCTCGATCGGCGTCCGCCTCGCCTTCGTCTTCGCGATGGGCGCCGACGCCGGCGATACCGCCGGCCAGCGCTTCGCCGTCGGTTGGAGCGGGATGAGGGGCGCGGTCTCGCTGGCGGCTGCCCTGGCGGTGCCGCTCAGCGTCGGCGCCCGGCCGGAGATCATCTTCCTCAGCTTCGCGCTGATCCTCGTCACCCTGGTTGGCCAGGGCCTCTCCCTGCCGTTCGTGATCCGCGCCCTGGGCCTGGAAGAGCCACGGCGCTGGAGCGACGAAGAGGCGGTGGCGCGGATGGAGGCGGCCCAGGCGGCGCTTGACCGCCTCGACGAGATCGAGGACGAGGAGCGGGCGGGCGAGTCGCAGCTGAAGCGCTTGCGCGACCTCTACCGGGCCCGGTTCCGGATGTGCGCGGCGGTGCTCGGGGGCGAGGACCCCGAGACCGCGGCCCGCCAGCAGCTCCTTGTCGACTACGGCGACCTGCGCCGCGAGCTGATCGGGATCGAGCGCGAGGAACTGCTCAACCTGCGCGGAACCGGGCGGCTGACCAACACGACCATGCGCCAGATCGAGCGCGACCTCGACCTGGAGGAGGCGCGGATCCGCTAGATGGGCGACCCCTGCGACCTCGTGGGGACGGGCCTGGCCGCCCTGCGGGCGAATTGACTCGTCCGCCAGTCGCGGACTCGGATGTTGGTGCGCGGCTTCGCCGCGCGATAGACAGATTGCATTTCGCGGCCTACGGCCACATTCGCCCGCAGGGCTGCCAGGCCGTCCCTCGCAGCGCCCCCGAACTACGCAAGCTTCAAAGGAAAGGGGCTCAGCAGAAGCTTCTCTTCCTCGGGCCGCTTTGAAAGCTCGGGCGTGCTTCGAGGCCGATGGGGGGTGGGCCTCTGCGGGGATGTCGCGAAGCGGCGGAAATGCAATCCGGTTCTTGCGCGGCGAAGCCGCGCACTTGGTTCCACCATGCGCGAAGCGCATGGTGGTCAATCCCCGCAGAGGCCCACCCCCCATCGGATCGGCCCCCGAGGACAGCGACCTACCTACGAACGCTTGAATAGCTCAAGCGCGTAGGCTCCCGCCCGTGAATTTCGAGCTTTCGGATGAGCAGCGGTTGTTGCGGGACACGGTGCGGGAGTTCGCACTGGCGGAGGTCAAGCCCGTGGCCGAGGAGTTGGACCGGACCAAGTCGTTCCCCTACGAGATCGTCGAGAAGCTGGGTGGGCTCGGCTTGATGGGAATCCCGTTCCCGCAGGAGTACGGTGGCGGCGGAGCCGACACGATGTCCTACGTGCTGGCGGTCGAAGAGCTGGCCCGGATCGACTCCTCCGTCTGCATCACGATGGCCGCCCACACTTCGTTGGGGACGATGCCGATCTACCTCTGGGGCAGCGACGAGCAGAAATCGGAGTGGCTGCCGCAGCTCTGCGCCGGCAAGCGCCTCGCCTCCTTCGGCCTGACCGAGCCCGAGTCCGGCTCCGACGCCGGCAACGTCCGCACAACGGCGAAGCTCGACGGCGGCGAATGGGTCGTCAACGGGGCCAAGCAGTTCATCACCAACTCCGGCACCGACATCTCCGGCTGCGTCTCGATCACCGCGGTCACCGGCGAGGTCAACGGGCGCAAGGAGATCTCCAACCTGATCGTCGCCAACGGAACCCCCGGCTATGAGGCCGGCACGCCCTACCGCAAGATGGGCTGGAACGCCTCCGACACGCGCCCCCTCTCCTTCGAGGACTGCCGGGTCCCCGAGTCCAGCCTGCTCGGCCGCCGCGGCGAAGGCTTCAAGAACTTCCTTCACATCCTCGACGGCGGCCGGATCGGAGTCGCGGCGATGGGGGTCGGGCTCGCCCAGGGGGCCCTCGACGAGGCGATCTCCTACGCCAAAGAGCGCAAGGCCTTCGGCCAGCCGATCTCCAAATTCCAGTCGATCCAGGCCAAGATCGCCGACCTCTCCGCCCAGATCGAGGCGGCCCGCCTGCTCACCTGGCGGGCGGCGCTGGAGAAGGACGCAGGTCAGTCATTTACCCTCACCGCCGCCCAGGCGAAGCTAATCACCGGCCGCCTCGCGGTCAAAGCGACCGAGGAGGCGGTGCAGATTCACGGCGGCTACGGCTTCATCGAGGAGTACCCGGTCTGCCGCTTCTACCGCGACGCCAAGATCCTCACCATCGGCGAGGGCACCGACGAGGTGCAGCAGATGGTGATCGCCCGCCAGCTTGGCTGTTAGCTCCTCCTAGCCAAAGGTGAAGGCATAGCCCGATATCCCCGCTTCGGGTTCGAGGCTGAGAACGTGGTGGCCGACTTTGGGCAGGTTGACCAGGTCGTAGAGGCGCTGGGCGGAGATGATGGCGACGCCATTGTGGACATCGGCTCCGGCGAGGCTGTCAGGGATCGGCCGGCCGTCGAGCAGCACCCGCATCCTGCGGCTCTGTCCAGGTGAGCCGAGGACGAGATAGACGCGCCGCGCTCCGAAGTTGAGGTCGAGCGAAGCGGCGCCCGCCGCGGTTGCCGACTCGAGGCTGATCTTCCACTTTCCGTGGTAGGCGAATTCGTTGGCCGGCGGCTTCGGAGGGTTGCCAAAATCATGAAGCCCGGGCGAGAGCATCGGGTTGATGAAGCGTTCGGCCCGGGCGGCGCCGAGGTAGGTCTCGGGGGTTGTCAGCCCGGCCGAGGGCGCGATCCCGTGGGCGCCCGAGTCAGGCCCGGAGACCTTGTGGCCGGCTTCGGCCAGCAGCTGGCGGATGACTTTCTCTTTCTCCCCGTAGGAGCCCTCGCCGAAGTGGACATAGCGAACTCGGCCCTGGGCGTCGATGAAGTACTCGGCCGGCCAGTACTGGTTGCCGTAGGCGTTCCAGGTCGCGAGGTCGTTGTCCTGGGCGACGGGATAGCGCAGGCCGTTGCGTTCGATCGCTTCGGCGACGTTGCTCGCGTCGTGCTCGAACGGGAACTCGGGCGAGTGGATGCCGACGATCGTCAGCCCGTCTTTGCGGTAGCGCTCGTCCCAGGCCTTGAGGTAGGGCAGCGTGCGCAGGCAGTTGATGCAGGTGTAGGTCCAGAAGTCGACCAGCACCACCCGGCCGCGCAGGCTGCGCAGCGTCAGTGGCCGGTCGCCGGGAGTGTTGAACCACTGCTGGGTGTCGACGAATTCGGGAGCGACCCCAAGCACCGGCAACGCCAGCTTGCCTTTCGCGCCTTCGGTGGGCTGGGGGGCGCCGGCGGCCTTGCCGCCAATGCCGTGGGCCGCTTCGCCACGGACGTCGACCAGGGCCGAGCGGGCGGCAGCGGTTTCCTCGAGCCCGTGCGTCGGGTCGGTCAGAAAGTTGGGCAGGTCGCTGGCAATCGAATTCTGAAAGCGCACGTCGTAGTTGCCCAGCATCGCCAGGGCGACGACCACCATCACCGCTCCCATCGCCACCTGAAAGCCGATGCCGCGACGGGAAAGAGGGGCGACGACACGACGGCCGCCGAGCATCAGGAAGTAAAGGACGACAGCGGAGCCGATCCCATAGCTGAGGGCGACGCCGAGGCGGCCGGCGGTGAATGTCTGCGAGGCGGAGACGGTGATAACCCCGGCCAGGATCGGCCCCGCGCAGGGGGCGTAGACAAGCCCGAGGCTGGCCCCCACCGCCGTCCCCGACCAGAAGCCGTCGCCTTTGCCGCCCGCGACGCCGGCGCGGCCGGAAAACCGGCTCAGCCAAGCCTCCAGCCGTGCCGCCAAAGGCGGAACCATCAGGCAGATCCCAAAGACGAGCAGCACCGCGATCGCCAGATTGCGCAAGAGGTCACCGGGCAGGCCCAGGGCCGAGATCACATAGACGAGGGCGATGGTGGCAAAAGTGAAGGAGACCGCCAGGCCGACGACGATCCCGAGCGGCCGCCGCCGTCCCCCCGTCGCCCCGGCCGAGAGCGCGATCGGCAGCACCGGCAACACACAGGGCGAGAGCGCCGTGGCGGCGCCCGCGATGAAGCCGAACAGAATCAGCAAGACCATGGAGTCAACCTTTCCACGTCTTCATTACGAAGAGATAACGCCAACGGTTCAGGCGGACAAGGGCGGCAGCGAGGTGACCGCGCCCTCCGGGCGGCCGGCGACCTCCGCGGCCCGGCCCGAGCCCTCGTCGATGCCGAAATGCTCGCAGATCGTCAGCTCGTGCTCGCGCAGCAGCGGGCAGGTCGGGTCGACGACGGGAGCGCCGCGGATCACGGTCCGCTCGTGGGCGACCCAGACCCTGCCGCCGCCCCCGGCGCAGCTGCGCGTGGGAACCGCCACCAGCCTGCCGCCGAAGCGGCCGAGCTTGACCGTCAGCCAGGTCGGGTCGCCATTGCCGGCGTCGCCGAAGTAGCCACGGACCTGGCCCCCGTCGGCGCTGTCGATCGGATCGATCTCCCAGCCGACCCAGCCGGCCACCTCGGCTGCCGAAAGCTGCGGGGCGGGAGTCTCAGCCATCGACCTGGCGCTCCAGCAGCTCGGTTGCGGCGCTGGCGGGGTCGAGCTCGCGGCTGACGACGCGATCGAGCAGCGTCGCGATCTCGGGGTCGTCGGCGACGGTGGCCTCGAGGCGGCGGCGCATCCGCGAGGTCGCGATGCCCAGCACCTCGTTGCGCAGGTTGCGGGCGCGGCGCTCGGCCAGCGTCCCCCCCGCTTCGATGTGGGCGCGATGCTCGTCGATCTTCTCGGCCAGCTCCGCCACGCCCTCGCCGCGCGCCGCCTCGGTGCGCAGGATCGGCACCCGCCAGCCTTCGGGATCGTGCGAGAGCGCCAACACTCCGCGCACCTCCCGCACCATCGTGTCGGTCATCGGGTGATCGGCCTTGTTGACGACGATCACGTCGGGGATCTCCATCACCCCCGCCTTCAGCGCCTGGATCGAGTCGCCGGAGCCCGGCATCAGCGCCAGCACGATCGTGTCGGCGTGGTCGACAATGTCGATCTCGGCCTGGCCGACCCCGACCGTCTCGATCAGGACATCGTCTTTGCCGGCGGCGTCCATCGCCAGTGCCACCTGCAGGGCGGCCTCGGAGAGACCGCCGAGGGCGCCACGGGAGGCCATCGAGCGGATGAAGACGCCGGAATCGAGGAAGTGCTCGGAAAGGCGGATGCGATCGCCGAGCAGAGCGCCGTGGGTGAAGGGGCTGGAGGGATCGATCGAGAGCACGGCGACCTGGCGGTCGGCCTTGCGCAGCTCCCCGGTCAAAGCGCCGATCAGCGTGCTCTTGCCCACCCCCGGAGGGCCGGTGAACCCGACGATCCGAGCTTTGCCGGTGTTGGGGTAAACCTCGCGGACCAGCTCCCAGCCGGCCGGGTCGTCGGACTCGATCAGGGTGATGGCTCGCGCCAGCGCCCGCTTGTCGCCGGCGACGAGCCGCTCGACGAGCGGTTGGGGTTTGGTCGTGTCGGCCACGGCTGCGCCAGTCTAGTGGCCGGCTTCTCGGCCATTAGAGTCCCGCGCCGTGATCGAACGGATCCGATTCATGTCGCGCAACGGAATGCTGAACCGCGCCTACGGGCGGCTGCTCTGGCGCTACCTGTGGCGGCGCCTTCTGACCCAGGCCGGGAGGCGCTGGCAGACCACGGGGATGGTCTTCCTCGGACGCAAGCTCGCGATCGAGATCGGTGAGAAGGGCGCGGTTCGCTTCGGCCGCTTCGTCTGGATCGGCGACGGGACCAAGATCCGCTGCCACGAGGGGATCGTCGAAATCGGCGAGAAGACGGTGATCGGTCAGGAGTGCACGATCTCCGCCTATCAGCGGGTGCGCATCGGCGAGCAG
>DATCBF010000051.1:0-6441 GCA_036512025.1 Solirubrobacterales bacterium | reverse complement strand
CCGGGCCCGGAAGGTCGAGGTTGACTCTCCCAGGCTGCTGCGCGAAGTCCTCACGGCGCTAAGCGGTCCTTCCGGTCGGTCGATTGCGCTAGAACCTGGGGCCCCGATGACATCGGGGGGCACTTACCCACAATACCCCATGCTTTGCACAGTATTTTGGTCAATATCTTGTGCAATTTTAAGACCATGGGGCGCAACACGCAACGCTTCACTTCACCTTTGTGACTAAATGCGCTACTTGAAGACCAGCGAGGCGGCTGCGTTGCTGAACGTCAGCCCGAACACCTTGCGTGCGTGGGAGCGCCGCTTCGAGTTTCCCAAGCCCCAGCGCTCGCCCGGAAAGCACCGTCTTTTCACCCATGGGGAGATCGCCGCTCTGCGAGACGCGTTGCAGGAGGGACTGTCGATCTCGTCGGCTGTTTCCCGCGCGCGCGAGGGTCTGGCGGCCGACGCGAACTCGCTGATCGGTGCGCTCGTCTCCTACGAACGTGAGCGCGCCGACGCAGCGATCGAGGCCGCGCTCGCCCTGCGTTCGGTCGAACGCTCAGTCGACGAGGTGCTGCTACCGACCCTCGACGAGATCGCCCGCCGCTACGGCGTCGACTCGGCCGGGTGGGCGTTCGCCGCCCACTGGGGCGCCGACTGGCTGCGACGAGCGCTGCATCTCGCCCCTCCGCCGGTCCGGCCGATGTCGATCCTGGTCGGCGACGCCGCGCGCGACGAGCTTGACCGCGACAGCCCCTACATCCGAGCACTGGAGCTGTTCAGCGCTCGGGCCGGCATCAGCGTGTTGAGCCTCTCCGCCCGGGGGATCGCCGGAATCGGTGACGCCGTCGCGATCCAGCGCCCGGATCTCGTCATCCTGGCCGGCTCGCACCTTGACGACGACACGGTGGCTCGCTGGGCCTATGCCGTGCGCCTCGCTGCCGGGGCGATGCCGATGGCCGTCTATCGCCGCGGGGCCGAGCGGATCCGAGTGCGCACCACCGGCGCGCGCAACCTGCCGGCGGGTCCGCGCGCGGCGCAGCGCCGGATCCTGGAGCTGATCGAGGGCGATCAGCGCGCCGACTCCTTCACCGCGGACGCCGACGTCACGCGCCGCCGCGCCAGCCTGTAGCCGCTCGCGAGACGGCCCACCGCGCCTCGCCCCGACGCCCGGAGCGGTTTAGGATGGTCCATATGTTGCTCGAATACGGCTCATTACTTGCGCAAATCCGCGGTGCAAGTACTCGACCAAAGTGCAGGACGGGTTGCGATCCTTGCTAATTGCTGCCGATAAAGCAATAAATCCCTTAATGAACGGCATTCGAACAAACGCAGCTGCGGTGATGTTGGGCATCAGCCCCAACACCCTGCGCAGCTGGGAACGTCGCTACGGCTTCCCCTCGCCCCACCGCTCAGCCGGTGGCCACCGGCAGTACTCGCTGAAGGAGATCGAGGCGCTGCGGCTGACGCTTGCCGAGACCCACAACGTCTCCTCGGCCATCTCTCTGGCCCGCGAGCGCGGCGAGGGCCCCTCCACCCCCCTGCGCCTCTCGGGCGCCTTCGGCGCATTCGACGAGGATTCCGCCAATCGCCTGCTGGAGGAGAGCCTCGGGCTGCGCTCGGTGGAGCGCACCATCGAGGAGGTGCTCCTGATAGCCGTGGCCGCGCACTATGAGCCGGGCGCCACCACCGCCGAGTACGAGTTCGCGTGGCGCTTCGCCGTCGGCTGGCTGTCGGCGCAACGCCGCCTGGCCCCGCCTGCGGCCCGTCGCGAGGGCGTCATGATCTTCGACGCCTCGGCCCCCGGCGACCTCGACGCCGTCTACGCACAGGCGCTGGAGGTCGTGCTGCGACGTGGCGGGCTGCGGACGCTCTCGTTCACCCCGGCGATCGAACTGCCTCGCCTGAGCCGGGCGCTGCGCGCCCTGGAGCCGCGGGCGGTCGTGCTGACCGGGCATCGGGTGTCGCTGGACTCGATCGGCCGGTTGGTGTACGCCGCTCGCTCGCTCGTTCGCGAGGTCGTCGTCTTCGATTATCGCGGCGCCGTCCCGGACACCGGGGCGAGCACCGTGTTCAGGCTGGGCGAGTCCCCGCTGGGGGCCCGCGACGCGCTGCTGGGGAGGCTCGACCCGCCGCCGGCGCGGCCCGCCACCTCCCCGCTGGGCGAGGTCGCGGCGAGTTCCTCGGGTCGCGCCGGCGCCTAGCCGGCACCGAGCCGGCGCAGCCTCGTTCCTACAATCGGCCGCCATGGCCAACAGGCATCGCCCAGTCGACCCACGCGTGTCGTTCCCCGAGCTCGAGGAGCAGGTTCTCGAACGCTGGCGTGAGCGCGACGTGTTCGCCGAGTCCCTGCGCCGCCGAGAGGGCGCCCCCTCATGGGGTTTCTACGAAGGCCCGCCGACGGCGAACGGCAGCCCTGGCACCCATCACGTGCTCAGCCGGGTATTCAAGGACATCTTCCCCCGGTACCGCACGATGACCGGCCACTACGTGGAGCGCAAGGCGGGGTGGGACTGCCACGGCCTTCCGGTCGAACTGGCCGTGGAGGCCGAGCTGGGCTTTCAGTCCAAGGCCGACATCGAGCGCTACGGGATCGCCGAGTTCAACGCCCGCTGCCGCCAGAAGGTGCTCAGCCACGTCGAAGAGTGGAATCGGCTGACCGAGAGGATCGGATTCTGGGTCGACCTCGACCATCCCTATCGGACGCTCGACGCCGACTACGTCGAGTCCGTCTGGTGGGCGTTGAAGACGATCCACGACCGCGGTCTTCTCTACGAGAAGCTGAAGGTCGTCCCCTACTGTCCGCGTGATGAGACCACGCTCTCCAGCCATGAGCTGGGACAGCCGGGTGCCTATCGGGACGTGGTCGATCCGTCGGTGTACGTGCGACTGCCGGTCACCGGGAAGCCGGGATCCTCTCCTCTCCAGGTGGGCGATGAGCTGGTCGTGTGGACGACGACGCCGTGGACGCTGGTCTCCAACGCCGCGGTGGCGGTGAAGCCCGATCTGATCTACGTGCGGGCGCTTGCCGCGAACGCGGACTCCGGCGCCCCGGCGCAGGTGGTGGCCCAGGCGCTCGTGGAGAAGGTGCTCGGCGATGATGCAAGCGTTCTCGACTCGTTCCTCGGCGCGGAGCTCATCGGCGCCCACTATGAGGCGCCGTTTCCGTACATCCCGGCGGAGGCCTACGGGCCCAAGGGCCACACCGTGCTGCCGGCGGATTTCGTCACCGCCGAGGACGGAACCGGTCTCGTGCACACGGCCATCGCGTTCGGCGAGGATGACTTCCGCCTCGGCGAGATCGAGGGACTGAACGTCGTCAACCCGGTGCGCCTGGACGGCACCTACGACGAGCGGATCGGACCGTACGCCGGGCGCAACGTCAAGGCCGCCGATCCGGATCTCATCGAGGACCTGCGCGCTCGCGGCCGATTGCTGCGAGCCGAACCCTACGAGCACTCCTATCCCCACTGCTGGCGCTGCGGCACCCCGCTGCTGTACTACGCCAAGCCCTCGTGGTACATCGCCACCAGCCAGATCAAGGACGAGTTGCTTGCCAGTAACGAGGCGGTGAACTGGTACCCCGACCATGTCAAGCATGGACGCTTCGGCAACTGGCTGGAGGGCAACGTCGACTGGGCGCTGTCACGCGAGCGCTATTGGGGCACCCCGCTCCCGGTGTGGCGTTGCGACAAGGGCTGCACCCGGGTCATCGGCTCCTTCTCAGAGCTCAAGGAGCTCTCCGGCGTCCACCTTGAGGATCCCCACCGGCCGTTCGTCGACGAGGTCACGTTCCCGTGCGAGAACTGCGGCGGCGAGATGCGCCGCGTGCCCGAGGTGATCGACGTGTGGTTTGACTCGGGCTCGATGCCGTTCGCCCAGTTCCACGCCCCCCACGAAAACCTCGAGCACTTCGAGGAGCGGTTCCCGGCCGACTTCGTGTGCGAGGCGCTGGACCAGACGCGCGGCTGGTTCTACTCGCTGCTGGCCGTCTCGACGCTGCTCTATGACCGCTCCTCATTTCGCAATGTTGTCTGCCTCGGGCTGATCCTCGACGAGCAGGGCCGCAAGATGTCCAAGTCGCTGGGCAACACGGTCGAGCCGTGGGAGGTCATCAATCGCTACGGCGCCGACGCGCTGCGCTGGTACTTCTTCACCTCCAAATATCCGTGGGACGGCTACCGCTTCTCGATGAACACGATCGGCGAGGCTGTCCGCCAGTTCCTACTGCAGCTGTGGAACACCTACGGGTTCTACGTCCTGTATGCGAACGCGGCGGAAATTTCCCAGAGGGAAATTTCCACCCGGGCGATTTCGCAGGGCGAAATCGCCCCATCGGGGACCACCGACCTTGACCGGTGGGTTTTGTCGCGACTGCAGGAGACCGTCCAGATCGTGGGCCAGCGCCTGGAGGACTTCGACGCGACCGGTGGGGGCCGGGCTCTGCAGGCCTTCGTCGACGAGCTCTCCAACTGGTACGTGCGGCGCTCGCGCCGACGCTTCTGGGAGGGCGACCCGGCGGCCTTCTGGACGCTGCACGAGTGCCTGTCGACGGTCGCCAAGCTGCTGGCTCCGTTCTGCCCCTTCATCGCCGATGAGATCTACGACAACCTCGACGGCGCCGAGCCGAGCGTGCACCTGTGCGAGTTCCCGACTCCCGGCGAGCGGGACGAGGAACTGGAGGCCGCGATGGCGGTGGCCCGGGAGACCGTCCGGCTCGGATTGGCCGCCCGCGCGCAAGCGACGATCAAGATCCGCCAGCCGCTGCGGGCGGCCGTCGTGGTCGCCACCGGGCGCGAGCGCGAGGCCATCGAGCGCCTCGCCGACGTCGTCCGCGAGGAGCTCAACGTGCGCGAGCTGCGGTTCGTGTCAGAGGCCGACGAGCTCGGCCAAGTCGAGCTCAAGCCCAACTACCGGACCCTCGGGCCGCGCTTCGGCAAGCAGATGCCGAAGGTCGCGCTGTCGGTGATGGCCCTCGACGCCGGCCACGCGGCGGCAACGCTGCGCGGCGGTGGCCCGGTGCACATCAACGTCGGCGGCACCGAGCATGCCCTGGAAGCCGGCGACCTTCTGATCAACATGAAGCCGCTCGAGGGCTACCAGGTGGAGCGCGAGGGGTCGCACGCCGTCGCGCTGGAGACGACGATCGACGAGTCGCTGCGGATCGAGGGATGGGCGCGCGACATCGTGCGCGCCGTGCAGAGTGCCCGCCAGGCAGCGGGACTGGAGATCTCCGACCGAATCCTGCTGACGCTCGACGGCGATCAGGCGCTGCTGGACGCTGCCCGCCAGCACGAGGCCTACCTGGCCAACGAGACGCTCGCGACGTCGATCGGCTTCGAGGATCTCGATGGCGCCGAGCCGGTCACGATCGACGGCCGGCCGCTGAAGATCGCCGTCGCGCTGGTCGCCGCGACTTAGGCGAGCTCGGCGGCGGAGCGCCCGCCGCGCTTGCGCAACCAGGCGGCGAGCCGGTTCGCCCCGCTGCGCTCGGCCGCGTCGACGGCCGTGAGGTCGTCGTAGCCGACCCAGTTGAGCTCGGCTCCGCGGGAGAGCAGCTGCGAGGCGGTCGACTGGCGCCCTCCGTGGCAGGCGCCCCAGAACGCGGCCGTGACCTCGCGCTGGTCAGGCGAAGCGGACAGCTCATCCTTCAGGCGATCGTTGAGCCCCAGAGCCGCCGCCTCGAAGAGGTTGGTCCGGGCGCCGCGGGCAAGCAGCCGGTCGGCGGCCTGCCACTGCCCGAACGCCGTCGCGTCGGCGATGGGCGTGCGCCCACCGATGACGGCGCCCGGCGCCTCCAGATCGGCCCCGGCATCAAGCAGCGCGTCGATGAGCCCGAGGTCGTCGTTCGACGCGGCCCAGTGCAGCGCCGTCTCGGAGTGCGACTCGCCCACATACGGGGCGTTGATGTCCGCTCCGGCCTCCTGGAGCACGGCCACCATCTCCCGCGGCCGTGGCCGGTGGCCCGGGAACTCGGCGAACAGGTGCAGCAGGGTGCGCTCGCCCCCGTTCACCACACGCGCCGTCGCCAGCTCGGGATGCTCCTCGAGCAACTGCTTGACGGCCTCCACGTCACCGCCGACGACCGCCTCCGCCGTCGCCTTGGCGAGCGGATCGTCAGCGTCGAGTCTGAGCGCCGGTGCTGTCATCGAACGACGGCGCCGCACGCGACCGACATCGGCGTCGGCGTCGGCCAGGTGCGGCGGTCCTGCACAAAGCTTACGCCAGCGCGGGCTCGAGTTCCTCTTCGATCTTGCGCTTGGGGTAGGCACCGATGACGGTCTTCTTGACCTCGCCGTGCCGGAAGAGCATGAGCGTCGGGATCGACATGACGTTGAACTTGACGGCCGTCTGCTGGTTCTCGTCGATGTTGAGCTTGACGACCTTCAGCGCCTCGCCCCTCTCGGTGGCGATCTCCTCGACGACTGGCGATACGCGACGGCACGGGCCGCACCA
>DATCBF010000050.1:0-5900 GCA_036512025.1 Solirubrobacterales bacterium | reverse complement strand
GATCCAAGTGCCTTCGCCACCCACCATTTCGGGCTCGAGGAGACGATGGCGGCCTACGACACCTTTGCCGACGCCAGCGCCACCGACGCCCTTAAGGTGGTCCTCACCGGCGCCGAGCGAGCCGCCGCTGCCACTGGCCAGGTTGCCGCCAGCGTCGCTGGCTGATCTCGTCAGGCTCCGCGCCAGCCGGCGACGACCTACCGAGCCTGACTCCGTACTTCCTGCGGATGGAATGGGGCAAAGCGCTCCGTAGGCTCGTTCTATGAATAGCCAAACGCAGCAGGAGGGTTCCAAGGCACGCGTTCTGATCGCCGGAGGAGGAGTGGCTGCGGTCGAGGCGATGGTGGCCCTGCGCGCCCTTGCCGGCGATCGGGTCGAAGTCGAGCTGCATGCTCCGCGGCAGGACTTCGTCTATCGGCCGCTCGCCGTCGGCGAGCCCTTCCTCGCGGGAGAGTTGATCGAGTTCGATCTCGAGGATCTGGCGGGGCGGGCCGGCGCCACCTTCTGCCTCGACAGCGTCATCGGAGTCGATCCGGACAACCGCCATGTCTCCACTCCCGATCGCGATGAGGTGCCCTACGACTACCTGCTGATCTGTCCTGGGGCGAAGATGCTGGCGGCGGTTTCGGGTGCTGAGACCTTCTGGGGCGTCAGCGACGAAGGCGGCGTGGCCGAGACCATCGGGCGCCTGCGTGCCGGCGAGTTGCACCGCCTCGCCTTCACGATTCCGGCTGCAAGCTGGCCGCTGCCGATCTACGAGCTGGCGCTGCTCGCCGAGGCTGAACTGTCCAGGCTTGGGTCGAGGGACGCCGCGACCCTGACGATCGTCACCCCCGAGGACATCCCCTTGGGCGTGTTCGGGACGCAGGTGGGGGAGAGGGTCGGTGAGTTGCTGGGCGAGCGCGGTATCGAGCTCGTCACCGGCTCACATGCGATCAAGTTCAACGACGGACTTCTCCACGTCACTCCCGGCGAGCCGATCGAGGCCGATGCGGTGATCAGCACTCCCGGCATCGAGGGTCGCCAGATCGGCGGCATCCCGACCGACCCTTCAGGGTTCATACCCGTCGACGAGTTCAGCCGCGTGGTCGGACTCGATCGCGTCTACGCCGCCGGGGACGTGACCGCCTTCCCGGTCAAGCAGGGCGGCATTGCCACGCAACAGGCTGATGTTGCCGCCGAAGCGATCGCCGCCGCCGTCGGGGTCGACCTCGCGCCGCGTCCCTTCGACCCGGTCCTGCGGGCAACGCTCTGGACCGGGGAGAAGCCGCAGTACCTCTACGGCAAGCTGTCCGGGGGCTTCGGCGAAACCTCCGTCTTCAGCGATCATGCCCTCTGGGAGCACGAGGGCAAGATCGCCGGCCGCTACCTGGCGCCGTTCCTGAACGCGACCCCCGGCAAGGCGGGACCCGGCAGCCATACGGGCCCTCAGCCTCAGGTCGCGGCCCGTTAGCCCCCGATGTTCAAACGGATACTCGTCGCCTTCGACGGCTCGACCCATGCCAAGCAGGCTCTAAAAGACGCGGCCGAGCTTGCCCAGTTGAGCGGGGGAGAGTTGACTGTGCTCAGTGTCGCGCCTCCTCTTTCAGCATGGGCGTTCGGTGGTGGAATCGCAGCGCCGCTGAACGTGAACGAGATTCAGGAGGGGATCGAGCGCGCTTACCGCGAGGGCCTCGACAAGGCCCTCGAGTCCCTATCCGAGGGAGTGCGAGCGACGCCCAAGCTTCTGATCGGCCGCCCGGCGGAGGAGATCGTTAACGAGGTCGGCGCCGCTGAGCACGACCTGGTTGTGATCGGCTCCCGGGGGCGTGGCGAGGTCAAGTCTCTCTTTCTGGGGAGCGTCAGCCTGCAGGTTTCACAGGCATGTCCCGTCCCGATTCTGATCGTCCACGCAGAGGCGACGCCGCCCGAAGCTGAGTAGTTGCCGGACGGGCGCGAGTTCACCTTTTCGTAAGCGCCGGGATGGGACACTCGCGATCCGTGAGCCCGCGAGAGGAGACGAAGTGACCGAGCTGAACGAGATGCAGGCCGAGCTCTGCGAGAGCAGCACGACCGACTACTCGGACCTGAAGGCCCTCTTCGTCAACTGCACGCTGAAGCGCAGCCCCGAGGTCTCCAACACCCAGGGGCTGATGGACATCTCGATGGAGATCATGCGCCGCAACGGCGTCGGGGTCGAGTGCATCCGCGCCATCGACCGCGAGATCGCCACCGGTGTCTGGCCCGACATGACCGAGCACGGCTGGGAGGCCGACGAGTGGCCGACGATCTTCGAGCGGGTGATGGCTGCCGACATCCTCGTCCTCGGGATGTCGATCTGGCTGGGCGAGAAGTCCTCGGTCGCGACCCGGGTGGTCGAGCGCCTCTACGGCAACTCGCACCTGCTCAACGACGCCGGTCAGTACGCCTACTACGGCCGGGTCGGGGGCTGCCTCGTGACCGGCAACGAGGACGGCGTCAAGCACTGCGCGATGAACACCCTCTACTCGCTGCAGCACCTCGGCTACACGATCCCGCCGCAGGCGGACTCCGGCTGGATCGGCGAGGCCGGGCCCGGGCCGTCCTATCTCGACGAGGGCTCCGGCGGCCCCGAGAACGACTTCACCAACCGCAACACCACCTTCGCCGCCTGGAACATGCTGCACCTGGCGCGGATGCTGAAGGACGCCGGCGGCATCCCCGTCCACGGCAACCAGCGCACCGCCTGGGACGCCGGCTGCAGCCTCGACTTCCCGAACCCGGAGTACCGCTAGTCACTTCGCTGTAACGCCGGCTCTCCTCGGCGGACTGCATAACGCAAGTCCACCCCAACCGAGGAGCACACTCGATGAGAGCAATCACCCGTGCCGGCATGGCGCTGGTCGCAATCGCGGCCCTGTTCGCCATCGCCGCCGGTTCTGCGGGCGCGCAAGGCGCCCGACAGTCCCGGCACGACGAGCATCATCCGCAGTCCTTTCACCATCCGGTCCCACCACCATTCCACCCGCCGCTGCCTGGGCGCCCGAGCCACCCAGTCTTCGTCCAGACCGACAACCCGACCGGCAACCAGGTCGTCGCCTACGACCAGGCGGCCAACGGCAGCCTCACCCAGGCCGGCACCTATAACACCGGCGGGCTTGGCGGCGTGCTGGAAGGCTCGGTCGTCGACCACCTCGCCTCGCAGGGCTCGCTCGCCTACGACAGCGACAACGGCCTGCTCTACGCCGTTAACGCCGGCAGCAATACCGTCTCGGTGTTCTCCGTCTCCGGCGATCGCCTCAGCCTGCGCCAGGTGATCGACTCGGGCGGCGCCTTCCCGGTCAGCGTCGCCGTCAGCCACGGGCTCGTCTACGTGCTGAACGCCGAGGAAGGCGGCTCGCTGCAGGGCTACCGGGTTGGATTCGGGCACCTGTTCCCGATTCTCGGCTCGGGCCGCGCGCTCGGGCTCGATCCGACCCAGACGCCCCAGTTCGTCAACACGCCGGGTCAGGTCGCCTTCTCCCCCGACGGCTCGCAGCTGATCGTGACCACGAAGGCCAATGGCAGCAGCATCGACGTGTTCGGGGTCAGGTTCCTCGGTCGTCTGACCCAGACGCCGGTGGTCAACTCCGAGCCCGGCACGGTCCCGTTCGGCTTGACCTTCGATCAGCAGGGAAACCTGCTCGTCACCCAGGCCGGTCCGAACGCCGTCGCCAGCTACCACCTCGCCGGGGACGGCACGGTGACGCCGATCTCCTCGGTGCTGACCGGGGGCGCGGCGACCTGCTGGATCGTCCGCGCGGGCAACGTGCTCTACGCCTCCAACGCAGGCAGCGGCACGCTCAGCAGCGTCCTCTCCGGCAGCGGCGGCCAGCTGACGTTCCTCGGCAATACCGAAACCCACGGCGGCACCGTTGACGCCGCGGTCTCGTCGAGTTCGCGCTACCTCTACGTCCAGGCCGGTGCCGCCGGCATCGTCGACGAGTTCTCGATCGGCGCCCAGGGCGCCCTGACCAAAGTCGGCTCGGTGACCGTGCCGGGCGCGGTCGGCGGCGAGGGGATCGTCGCCCTCTAGGCGATCGAGTCGGATGGAGCTACGGCGTTCTCAGCTTCGTAATGTGAGCGCCGTAGCTTTGCCCGGCGACCGTGGATACACCCTCTGCAAAACCTCGGGCAGCGGCGGACGACGAACTCCTATCGCGGCTTCGTGCCGGAGAGGAGGAGGCGTTCGTCCAGCTCGCCGCTCGACACCAGCCAGCGATGCTGCGGCTCGCCTCGACCTTCGTCAACAGCACCGCGGTCGCAGAAGAGGTGGTCCAGGACACCTGGCTCGCCGTCCTGCGGGGGATCGATGGCTTCGCCGGCCGCTCCTCGTTCAAGACCTGGCTGCTCTCGATCCTCGTCAACCGCGCCAAGAGCACCGGCGTGCGTGAGCGGCGCAGCCTCGCGACCGGCGACGCCGGACCCGCTGTGGACGGCGCCCGCTTCGACGCCACCGGCGCCTGGATGTCGCCACCTCAACACTGGGTCGAGGACAGCGACGACAGGATGGTCGCCGAGGGGGCGGGAGAGATGCTCGGCCTCGCCCTCGAGCGCCTCCCCCCGCGCCAGCGCGCGGTCGTGCTGCTGCGCGACGTCGACGGTCTCAGCAGCGAGGAGGTCTGTCTGGCGCTCGAGATCAGCGAAGGCAACCAGCGGGTCCTGCTGCACCGTGGCCGCAGTCAGTTGAGGCGGGCGCTCGAGGACTGCGTAAGGGTATGAAGATGCTGCTTCGCCGAAACCCCCTCGTCTGTCGGCAGATCGTCGAGCTCGCCACCGAATACCTCGACGGCTCGTTGCCGCGCTCCCAGCGGCGGCGCTTCGAGGCGCACCTTGCGGGCTGTCCGCATTGCACCGAGTACCTGGCCCAGATGCGGACGACGATCCGGCTCACGGGTCGGCTCGCCGAGGACGACCTGACGCCGGAGATGGAGGATGATCTCACCGAGGTTTACCGACGCTGGCGCGCCGAGGAGGACTGACGGCCCGGAGGGCGTCGATTTGGCCGGAGGCAGCTACGCTGAACGTGCGGCGCCGTCTCCGGGGATCGTTGTTGCCGAAGCCGCCATATCACCCCCGCAGCCACGCCCGCCGCCAGCGGGGCGAAGGTCTGCTGGGCCTGCGGGAGGCGAGCGCGATGGCGATCGGGGGAATGATCGGCGGCGGCATCTTCAGCGTCCTCGGCGTCACCATCGACCTCGCCGGGCACCTCGCCTTCGCCGCCTTCCTCATCGGCGGCGTGATCGCCGGCCTCACCGCCCACGCCTACGCCCGCCTGGCGCTGCACGCCGGCCGCGCCGGAGGTCCCTTCACCTACCTGCGCGAGGAGGGCCATGCCCATGCGGCCGCCTGGGTCGCCTCGCTCCTGATCGTCGGCTACGTCTTCGCCCTGGCGGTCTACACCTTCACCTTCGGCCACTACCTGGCCAACGTCCTCGGCGCCTCGGTCCTCGTCGCACGGCTGAGCGGCGTCGGCATCATGGTGATCTTTGCCGCGATCAACCTGCGCGGGGTGAGCACCTCAGGGTTGACCGAGGACGTGATCGTCTTCACCAAGCTGGCCGTGCTGGCCGGGATCGCGGCGATCGGGATCGGCATGTTCTCGCCGAGCCGCCTCGCCCCGGTCGACAACAAGGGCCTGCTTGGCGTCTTTCTCGGCGCCGCAGTGATCTTCGTCGCCTACGAGGGCTTCGAGCTGGTGCCCTACGACTACGACGACATCGCCCAGCCTCGGCGGACCGTGCCCCGTGCTCTCTATCTCTCTGTCGCTGTGGTGGTCTTCGTCTACGTCGCGGTCACCATTGGCGTCTGGGAGCGTGGGAGGACGCGCTGACGGATGAAGGGCGTCTCTATGAGGCCCGGAGGCGTCCGGGGTACTTGGGGTTAGTCCGGCCTAGGCGCCG